>JAAYPI010000092.1 GCA_012519885.1 Bacteroidales bacterium | reverse complement strand
TTAAGAAATATTGATTTTGAACGAGCTAAATTAATTGACAAAAAATTATTACCAATAGAGCCTGATGTTTTGAAAGATGACCCTGAAATTAAAACAACAGAATGTAAATCAAAATTGAACGGAAATAAAATTATTGAAATTGAAGAATTGAATCCTTCGCTAAGTCAAGCACATTTGCAGGTCGCACATTCCACCCTAAAACCAAAACCTGCAAAAGAGCTTGCCTTTTCAAGCGCACAGACAGAAATATATGCAGCAAAAAAATGAAGACAAGAACGGCCAGCTTGTAACAAGCGGTATATTTTATTGCCGAGTTAGTGCTGAAATCAACGGCTGTGGCTCGCTTCAAACTTCATTGTGGCTTTACAGTGATGTGCTCCGTAATCGGCAACAAAAACATACCGCCCACCGTTACAAGCAACACTAAAAATAGATAACAATGGAAGAATTGTTAAACAGACAAACACAAAAAATAAAGTTTACAAGGACAAAGCCCTTCCGTCAGGTCAGATTGCTAAATCCAACCATAACTATCTTATAAGGATTTTATAATCCGCTGAACATACATTTTTTTACACTAACACCTCCTCGTTTTCAACGAGGAGTTTTTGGTTTATTGTTTGTAACAACAAGTTGATGTAAATCCACTCATCAAAATAAACAAACTAAATTCCAAACAAATACACATACTTACTAATTCCCAACACAACACCTAGCAAAAAAACATCCTTTTCTGCATATTATTTCATTTTTTCAACAAAAAATACTTACTTTGTGGTGTTTTACAAAAAGCATAGTATTTGCTGCTAATAACTTGACCCTTATACCCCAAAAAATGAAAAATTGGATTTCTCAACCATTTGTTCCACATATAGTGGCTGTTGTAGTATTTTTTCTACTTACTTTTTTTTATTTAACTCCCGCATTTCAAGGAAATATCATTTTTGGTCACGATACGCTTAGCTATGTAGCTTCAGCCAAAGAGGCTCATACCTACAACGAGCAAAACGACGACCAAGCCCTATGGACAAATTCCATGTTTGGTGGTATGCCTACTTATCAAATTTCGATGACGCAACCTCAAAGCATATTAACCTATATCGATGCTGTACTCAGGGTGTTGCCAGGTCCTAGTTATCGCTTGTTTTTGTATTTAGTTGGTTTTTATGTGTTGTTGTTGGCGTTTCGTGTCAATCCATGGTTGAGCATAGGAGGTGCTATTGCGTTTGCTTTGGGGTCGTACAATTTGATTATCATTGTTGCCGGACACAATACCAAAGCGGTTGCCATTGCCTATATGGCACCTATTATTGGCAGTGTGTATCTTGCTTTTAGAGAGAAACGGCTGCTCGGTACCGTATTGCTTACCTTGTTTTTAGGCTTATCGCTTTTTGCTAACCACATACAAATTACCTATTATACCCTGTTTATTGTGTTGTGTTTTGGGGTGTCGGAATTTATTTTTGGTGTAAAAGAGAAAAAACTTGTTCCTTTTTTTACTACTGTTGGCATCTTGTTGGTGGGTGTCGTTATTGCGGTTGGCTTAAATGCCACACGTTTGCTTACAACAGCCGAATACGCTGCTTATACCATGCGTGGAGCTTCTAACGGTTTATCGTTAGATAATGGACAGGAGCAAAAGGGATTGAGCAAAGACTATATTACCCAATGGAGCTATGGCATAGACGAAACGCTTACGCTGTTTATCCCAAATATGAAAGGTGGCTCATCTGTGGGTAAGTTAACAGAAGATTCCCAAACAGCTATGAAATTTGCAGAGTTGTCGGGGTATAAACCTTTGGGTCGAAACTTAACCAAGGAAGAGCAAAGTCGTATAGATAGTATTTTGAAACGTAATCCAGATAATTTTACTCCCAAAAACTTAGCAGAGTTGATGTATATGTACGAGTTACCCCTGTATTGGGGAACCCAACCTTTTACATCGGGTCCAGTGTATATCGGAGCCATTGTAATTTTCTTATTTTTTGCGGGGTTGTACCTATTGCCTGCACGCGACAAGTGGTGGATGTTAGCTGCTACCTTACTAGGCATTATGTTGGCGTGGGGAAAGAATTTTATGCCGCTAACTGATTTCTTTATTGATTATGTGCCAATGTACAATAAGTTCAGAACAGTTTCGATGACATTAACCATTCCTGCTATTACCCTGACATTGATGGCTATATTAACGTTGAAATCGTTTTTTAATACCAATGTATCTATTGATTCAAAACGTAAAGCTTTGTATATTGGTGGAGGTATAGCAGGGGGAATTACTTTTTTATTTTGGCTATTCCCTTCTCTCGCAGGCTCGGGTGTATCCCCTCAAGATGTTAATTATACGGGCAATTTTGCATTCTTGCAACAAACCTTACCACAAGATCGGTTGCAGTTGGTAAGCCAAGATGCTTTTCGCTCTCTGTTATTTATTGTGTTAGCAGCTCTTGTTATATGGCTATCCATAGAGGGAAAAATCAAACAGTATATAGCCTATCCAGCTATCATCATATTATTTACTATAGATATGCTGCCCATAGCAAGTCGTTATTTAAATAATGCTAGTTTTGTGCCAGACACGATTACCACCACATCATTTCCTAAGAGGGAGGTAGATAAAATTATTTTGCAAGATAAGGATCCTAATTACCGTGTACTTGATGTAACGGTTGATATTTTTAATAGTGCAGTTCCTTCGTATTATCATAAGACAATAGGTGGGTATCATGCTGCCAAAATGCGTAGATATCAAGAAATGATTGAAGTGCATCTTGCAAAACAAATTCAGGCTATTACAGCTTCTTTTGCTACTGCCAAAACGGAAAATGATATACAAGCAACGATGCAACAACAACAAGTATTGAATATGTTGAATATGAAATACTTGATATATCATGCCGATGCTCCTCCAATTCAAAACAGATATGCTTTTGGAAATGCTTGGGTTGTAAAAAATAGTATGCCAGTAGCTTCTGCCAACGAAGAGATGCTTGCACTCACTACAGTTGATTTAGCTTCAACAGTTGTTATTGATACCACAACACAAACTTTCTTTTCCTCTGTTCCTTTATCTTCCGATTCGCTTGCTCGTGTTGAATTGTCCTTGTATTCACCGAATGAATTGCGGTATACTTTCTCATCCACAAGTAATCAGATGGTGGTATTTTCTGAAATTTTTTACGATAAAGGATGGAATGCCTATATTGATGGGGAAAAGACCCCGTATTATAGAGCCAATTATATACTTAGAGCGATGAATGTTCCTTTGGGCACACACGAAATAGTCTTTCGTTTTGAACCCAAATCGTACGAAATTGGTAATATTTTAAGTTTAATTAGTTCTATACTATTGACTTTCGCTTTTTTAGGTATTATCTTTGCGGGTTCAAAAAAGAATAAAAAGAATAGACAAGCATAAAAAATTAGATACGCTTATTTTACCTTAACATACAATTATGAGAAAAGATCTTTCTTCAAAACCCGCCCTCCGTCATTTGGTTAATGCCCGAGTAACAACAGTTATTAGTATATCTTTGGTGCTTTTTTTAATTGGTATTACCTCATTGCTGGTTTTACTTGCCAATCAGTTATCCATACATGTGCGTGAAAATTTGGCAATATCTATTGTAATGAAAGATAATGTGAATGAGGTAGAAATTCAAAAATTACAAAAAATGTTGGATGCTACTCAATATGTAAAATCTACCGAATACATTGATAAAGAGACTGCAGCTAAAGAATTAGCAGCAGAACTAGGCGAAGATCCCATCGCTTTTTTGGGATATAATCCTCTTTTAGCATCCTTGGAAGTCAAACTTCATTCCGAATATACACACAACGATAGTATTGCAAAAATTGAAACCGAACTGAAAAACTTCCCAGAAATTAAAGAAGTTATTTATCAAAAAAACTTAATGCAAGCAGTAAACGAAAATGTTAGTAGAATAACGGTCTTTTTGTTAGGCATTTCTATTTTATTGCTATTTATATCGTTTGCCCTTATCAATAATACCGTGCGTTTAAGTATTTATTCAAAACGTTTCTTAATCCATACCATGAAATTAGTGGGGGCTACAGGAAGCTTTATTCGTCAACCATTTATGATACAAGGTATTTTTACGGGTATTGTATCCGCATGTATTGCTATGGGATTGTTGTCGTTACTTGTGGTATCTTTCCAAACTGAATTAGGTGGAATTATTACCCTCGAAAGTATTGATTTTATGCTGGTGTCATTTGTGGTAATGATTGCTGTTGGTATTATAATTACCTTTGTGTCTACTTATTTTGCTGTCAATCGTTATTTGCGTATCAAACTTAATGATATGTATTACATGTAATTTTTACACAAAAAAAAACAGTTAACATGAAAAAAGAAGGTGATTTAAGTAAACGATTAGGCCGTATCAATTTGAAATTAATTTTTATCGGTGTTGTTGTTATTATTATTGGATTGGTATTAATGTCTGTGGGAGGGATATCTACAGAAGAGGTTTTTGCTGAGGATATTTTTAGTGTAAGACGTATTGTAGTTGCTCCAATGATGGTATTTTTTGGATTTTTATTTCTCGTTTTTGCTATTTTGTATACACCTAAAACGAAAGCATGAGTATAGTTGAAACTGTTATTATAGCCATTGTTGAGGGGTTAACAGAGTTTTTGCCCGTATCTTCTACAGGGCACATGATTATTACACAAGCCTTATTGGGTGTTGAAAGTACAGAATTTGTAAAAGCATTTACCGTAAACATTCAATTTGGTGCAATTTTAGCTGTTGTTGTTTTATATTGGCAACGTTTCTTTAAACTGAATGATACTTCTTCTAATTATTCTATAGCTAACCAAAGTAAGTGGAAACAGTTATTGTATAAGTTTGATTTTTATGTAAAACTTTTTGTAGCTTTTTTGCCAGCAGCGTGTATCGGTTTTTTTGCTGGCGAGTATATAGACATGATGCTAGAAAGTGTAGAAGTAGTTGCAGTAATGCTACTTGTAGGCGGTATTTTTATGCTTTTTATTGATAAATTATTTAATAAAAAATCAGATAACCAAGCTATTACATATAAAAGAGCTTGGATTATAGGGTTTGCTCAGTGTATCGCCATGATACCTGGAGTGTCGCGTTCTATGGCATCTATTGTAGGCGGTTTAGCTACTAAATTGGATAGAAAAAATGCTGCCGAATTTTCGTTTTTTTTGGCTGTACCAACTATGGCTGCCGCAGCTGGGTATACTTTGATGAAGTTAGTAATGGATGAGCGTACTTCGGCTATGTTGGTTGACAACTTGGTCGCTTTGTTGATAGGTAATATTGTAGCTTTTGTTGTGGCTATTATTGCCATCAAATTTTTTATTGGGTTTATTACAAAGTATGGCTTTAAAGCATTTGGTTGGTATAGAATCATAGTAGCTACTGTTTTACTAATCTTGTTAGTTGCAAACGTTGACCTCGCTATAGCCTAATGAATTTTATTGAAGGAGAGATTTTGGTTTTTAATAAACCGCTAACGTGGACATCTTTTGCTCTAGTACATCGTGTGCGTGCGATGATATGCAGAAAACTAAAGGTAAAGAAATTAAAGGTTGGTCATGCAGGTACACTCGACCCCTTAGCCACTGGGGTAATGATTATTTGTACAGGCAAAGCTACCAAACGTATAGAAGAGTTTCAGTATCAAACAAAAGAATATATTGCTACGTTGCTAGTTGGAGCAACTACTCCGTCGTTTGATTTAGAAACAAAAATAGATAATGTGTATCCTACTGAGCATATAAAGAAAGAAACGGTACAACAAGTTCTTGCTCAGTTTGTGGGCTCAATAAGGCAAGTACCACCTGTTTTTTCGGCGGTAAAAATTGATGGAAAAAGAGCATACGAATATGCCCGTAGTGGAGAAGAAGTAGAGATAAAAGCCAAAGAATTGGTAATAGATGAAATTGAATTAATCGATTATTCGTTGCCAAAAATTACCATAAGGGTAGTGTGTAGCAAAGGTACATATATAAGGGCTTTGGCTCGGGATATTGGAGTAGCCTTGCAAAGTGGTGCTCATCTTGTTGCCTTAGAGCGTACGCGCATTGGTGAGTATAGAATAGAAAATTGCTTGACCTTAGATGATTTTCAAAAAATAATTGATTCAGAATAAGATATGTGGCTTCATAATTTGTACATATCTTAATAGAGTATAGTAATAACAAAAACAATCAAAATGAAACTTTCACAATTTAAATTTAAGTTGCCCGAAGAGCTAATAGCAACACATCCTACAAAATTTCGCGACGAATCGCGCTTATTGGTGTTGAATAAAAAAACTGGTGAAATTGAGCACAAAGTATTTAAAAATGTGTACGAATACTTTTCCGAAAACGATGTATTTGTATTTAACGACACCAAAGTGTTTCCAGCACGTATGTTTGGAAATAAAGAAAAAACAGGAGCACGTATTGAGGTGTTCTTACTAAGAGAATTAAACCGAGAACTTAAACTTTGGGACGTATTGGTAGACCCCGCTCGCAAAATTCGTATTGGCAATAAGTTGTATTTTGGTGATAATGATGAATTAGTTGCCGAAGTAATTGATAATACTACTTCTAGAGGACGTACTTTGCGGTTTTTATACGATGGGAATTATGAAACATTTAAGCAATTGCTATATTCTTTGGGAGAAACACCACTACCACGATCTTTGAATAGAGAAGCAGAACCAGAAGATGCCGAACGTTATCAAACTATATATGCAAAAAATGAAGGAGCTGTGGTTGCCCCTACCGCTGGGTTGCATTTTAGTCGCGAATTGCTTAAACGTATGGAAATTAGGGGAATACATTTTGCAAACGTAACTCTACACGCTGGATTGGGAAATTTTCGCGACATTGATGTGGAAGATTTGAGTAAGCACAAAATGGATTCGGAGCAAATGATGGTAACGAATGAGGCTTGCCAAATTGTAAATGCTGCAAAAGAAAATCGTCAACAGGTATGTGCTGTCGGAACCACCGTTTTACGTTCGTTAGAAACAGCCGTTAGTACCAATGGTATGATAAAACCTTTTGATGGTTGGACAAATAAATTTATTTTCCCTCCGTATGATTTTACAGTAGCCACTAGCATGATTAGTAATTTTCATATGCCATATTCTATGTTATTAATGCTTGTAGCCGCTTTCGGCGATTATGACTATGTAATGCATGCATATAGCGAAGCTGTAAAAGAAAAATACCGTTTTGGAACTTATGGAGATGCTCTTCTCATTGTGTAAGTTACTTATATGGTATTTGATATAAAGGTTTATTTAACTGTAATATAGCTTTTCTCTAAAAAAAAAACTATATTTGCACCCTATTTCATTAAAACTCAGTAAAACAAATAAATATTAATTTAAAATTTTAATACAAACATGCAAAACAAAGGACTTGTACTATCTTTTACCATTGCCTTGGTCTTAGTGTGCCTTTTTTACTTGTCGTTTAATGTTGTAACATCACATTACAATAAACAAGCAAAAGAGTTTGCACAAGGAAATGTAATGGAAGAGTACCGCTATTTAGATTCTCTTTCAACTGAAAAAGTGTGGCTTAACTATACCTTGAAAGAGTGTAGAGAGAAAGAATTAAACTTAGGCTTAGACCTAAAAGGCGGTATGAATGTTATCATTGAAGTGTCAGTGCCCGACATTCTAAAAACCCTTGCAGGTAATAGTACTGACGAAACATTTACTAAAGCCATACAGTTAGCACACCAACGTCAAGCAACAAGCCAAAAAGATTTCATTGATTTGTTTCAAGAAGCTTTTCAGGAAATAGATAAAGATGCCCGTTTAGCAGCTATATTTAGTACCTATGAACTAAAGGATAAAGTTAATCTAAAGAGTACTAATGCCGAAGTTATTGCCGTTATCAAAGAAGAAGTACAAGCAACTGTTGATAACTCATTCAATGTATTGAGAACTCGTATTGACCGTTTTGGGGTAGTTCAACCAAATATTCAACGTCTTGAAACCAATGGACGTATATTAATAGAATTGCCTGGTGTAAAAGAACCAGAACGTGTGCGTAAACTGCTTCAAGGTTCGGCTAACCTAGAATTTTGGGAAACATATACCTTACCAGAGGTGTACGAGTCTTTAGTAACAGCCAATAATGTAATAAAGGAATCTCAAAAAGATAAAATACCCGTTGTCGAAACACCTACTAGTGTTGCTGATTCTACTTCGGAAGAGAAGGTAGAAGAACAAAAAGATAATGTAAACTCTTTGTTATCTCAACTTGAACAACCTAAAGACACTCTTTCTGAAGATGATTTCTCAAAAGAAAATCCCTTATTCAGTGTCTTGCAATTAAATGTTCAAAATGGTCAGTTGGTGCCAACTCCTGCCGTCGGTGTCGCTCATCAAAAAGACACAGCTCTCGTAAAGAGTTATTTAAATTTACGTCAAGTAAAAGAAGTGCTTCCTCGTAACGTAGAGTTCAAATGGTCTGTAAAATCAATCGATACCAAAGGGAATTTCTTTGAGTTGATAGCTATTAAAGTTACAAGTAGAGATGGCAAGGCTCCATTAGAAGGCAGTGCTATTAGTGATGCTCGTAGTGATTTTGGACAGTTTTCGTCAAATTCCGTGGTGAGTATGACAATGAACCCAGAAGGGGCACGTACGTGGGCACGATTAACCAAAGAAAATATTGGTAGAAGTATTGCTATTGTATTAGATGATATGGTCTATTCTTATCCTAATGTAAATACTGAGATTACGGGTGGACGCTCTGAAATTAGTGGTAATTTTACGGTAGAAGAAGCAAAAGACTTAGCTAACGTATTGAAGTCGGGTCGTATGCCTGCCCCATCACGTATTGTTCAAGAAGACGTGGTAGGACCATCTCTTGGTCAAGAAGCCATTCAAAAGGGCTTACTTTCTTTTGCTATTGCATTTATTGGCGTAATGCTTTATATGATACTTATGTATGGTGTTGTGCCAGGGTTAGTAGTTGACGGAGCCTTATTATTTAATGTATTTTTCCTTGTTGGTATTTTAGCCTCGTTTAAAGCCGTATTAACCTTGCCAGGTATAGCAGGTATTGTGCTTACGTTGGGTATGGCGGTAGATGCCAATGTGTTGATTTATGAGCGTATTAAAGAAGAACTTGCAGCTGGAAAAACACATAAATCAGCAATTGCCGATGGTTACAAAAATGCTTTATCTGCTATCTTGGATTCAAATATTACAACCATTATTACTGCCGTAATATTATTTTATTTTGGTACTGGTCCAATAAAAGGATTTGCTACTACACTGATTATAGGTATCGTTACATCATTTTTTACAGCCGTATTTGTTACTCGTTGGGCTTACGAAACGTTATTGGATAAAAATCTTACAGAAAAATTATCTTTTACAACCAAAGTTTCAGCCAATTTTTTAAGTAACGTCAATCTTGATTGGGTGAAATTACGTAAAGTAGGCTATATTCTTTCTATTACCTTTATGGTAGTGACTATATTCTCGTTGGCTTTCCATGGTTTGAATCAAGGAATTGATTTTACTGGTGGTCGTAATTACGTGATAAAATTTGAAGAAAGCGTAAGTACACAAGACCTACAACGTAAGCTGGCTCCTGGTTTTGAGGATGCTTCTGTATCTGTAATTACTATTGGTGCTGTTTCTGAAAATCAAGTACGGATATCTACAAACTATAAAATTCAAGATAACAGTGATACTGTGGACGATGAAATTGAAAATGTCTTGTATGAACAATTAAAGCCATTTATCAAGAATCAAACAGTTACTCGTGATATGTTTGTGAAGGGGTATGTTATAAATGAAGATGGCGATGCCCAATTGTCTAGTGCTGGTTCAGTGCGTCCATTAGGCGTGCAAAGTTCGCAAAAAGTTGGTCCAGCTATTGCTGACGACATCAAAAATGCAGCCTACTTGGCTATCTTCTTTTCATTGATTGGTATTGGATTGTATATTCTTTTGCGATTTAAAGATATATCTTATTCAGCAAGTATTGTGGTTTCTTTAATTCATACCTCTGCATTTGTATTGGGAGTGTACTCATTGTTCTATAGTGTGATGCCTTTTTCTATGGAAATTGGACAATCATTTATTGCTGCTATACTTACCGTAATTGGGTATTCGGTAAATGATACGGTAGTAGTATTCGACCGATTGAGAGAAACGATTGGGTTGTATCCGAAACGGGATAGAAAAGAAATGTTTAACTATTCGGTAAATGCAACCTTAGCCAGAACATTTAATACCACTTTTTCTACCTTATTGGTTTTGATAATTATTTTCTTACTTGGTGGAGATACAATTAGGGGATTTGTGTTTGCTTTGTTATTAGGAGTAACGGTTGGAACGTATTCAACATTGTTTGTTTCTGTACCATTAGCGTACGATATACAGACGAAGAAGTTAAATAAGAAGAAGTAAGGGTATAGTATTTTAACAAAAAAGGATTCATATAAGTGAGTCCTTTTTTGTTAAAATGCATCTAATCAATTGCTTTATCCAAAAATATTTCGTATCTTGCGAAAGATTTTTGCAATTATTATTGTATATTAATTATATTTGTTCACAATAAGTAGACGGCATTCAGCTTGTTTTTGTATCCATTTTTATAAATGATACATAGTTTGTGGAGTGAGGTGTGTGTCTTTATACTTGAAAACATCATCGTATGAAAAAAAGTTTTTTTCTATTTTTTCTGTTCCTTTTTAGTCTTTCTTTTTTTGCTCAGCAACTAGTTACGACTACTCCGGCATTTATTGCTCAAAATTATGCTGGCGAAATAAAAGTTGTTTTTGATGCTACTCAAGGTAATGCTGCCATGCTTGGGTCAGCTACATGTTATGCGCATGCAGGGGTTATACTAACCTCAGGTCCAGGATGGAAAAAAGCTCCAGTTTGGCTTGACAATGCGTCTAAATATCAACTTGTTTCCATTGGGACAGATTTGTGGGAGTTAACAATTCCAAATTTGTCATCTTATTACAACTTGGCTGAAGGCGAAGTAATTGCACAATTGGCTTTTGTATTTAGAAATGCCGATGGAACCAAGCAAGGCAAAACAGCTGCTGGTGGCGATATCTTCATTGACTTATACGATCCTTCTGTGTTGAGTATGAGCGTTACGAACCCTTCGACAGATGCTGTAATAAATAAGGATGCGTCTTTGGTTGTGCAAGCAAATGTATCAATGTCTTCTAAAATAGAGCTATTTATAAACAGTCAGTTAGTAAAAACAGAGGAAACCGCTACTTCTATTTCTTATAGCTTTGATACAAGTGTTGCTGGTGAATATACTGTGAAAATTAAAGCAACAAACGGAGAGAACAGTGTTGAAATAAGTAGAGAGATTTGTGTGAAATCTCCTGTACAATATGCACCTGTACCAACAGGTATGCTAGAAGGGATTAATTATGATGCTCAAAATAATAGTGTTACTTTAGTACTTAGAGCCCCATTCAAAGAAAATGTGTTTGTTATAGGTGATTTTAACGAATGGAAAATAAAGAACCAATACCAAATGTTTCGCAATGAAGAAAATGGCATTTTGTGGTGGTTAACCATTGATAACCTTAATCCAGATACCGAATATGCATTTCAGTATTTAATAGATGGTAATCTAAAAGTGAGTGATGCGTATACTGAAAAAGTAATTGACCCATGGAATGATAAGTGGATACCAACATCAGTTCATCCACGATTAACGTACCCAGAGAAGGCTGATGGGTTGGTTTCTGTCTTTAAAATAAATAGACCACAATACCAATGGGAAGTTCCAGATTTTCAAGTTCCAGCTAAAGAAGATTTGATTATTTATGAATTGCTTATTCGCGATTTTACAACAGAAGGAACCATTAAAGCGGCGATGGGCAAGTTAGATTATTTGCAAAATTTAGGTATAAATGCGATTGAATTGATGCCAATTCAAGAGTTTGATGGCAATGATAGTTGGGGCTACAATCCAAATCATTATTTTGCTTATGATAAAGCCTATGGCACACAAGAAGATTATAAACGGTTTATTGATGAGTGTCACAAACGTGGTATAGCTGTATTTATTGATAAAGTGTTCAATCATGCTACAGGGGTTAATCCTTTTGCAAAAATGTATTGGGATGGAAATGCTACTGCTGCAAACAACCCTTGGTTTAATGTAGAAGCGAAACATCCATTTAATGTTTTTCATGATTTTAATCACGAGTACGAGGGAACTAGACAGTTTTTTAAACGGGTACTTGCATATTGGATAAAAGAGTACAATGTGGATGGATATAGAATGGATTTGTCGAAAGGATTTACTCAAACAAATTCAGGTAGTGATGCAGGTAAATGGGGAAAGAAAGATATATCGCGTATCAATATTATTAAAGATTACCATCAAGCCGTAAAAGAGGCAAATCCAAACGCTGTTTTTATACTTGAACATTTTGCTGATTATGATGAAGAAGTTATACTTTCTACAGAAGGCATGTTGCCTTGGAGAAATATGAATAGTAATTATGGTCAAGCTACCATGGGCTATTCAAGTAACAGTAATTTTGTTGATACGAATGGTAAAGGAGGAATGTTTACCAACGGATGGGTTGGTTTTGCAGAAAGCCATGATGAAGAACGTCTGGGCTATAAGATGATAGCTTGGGGTGCTGGTGATTTAAAAACAAATGAGTCAGCTAGGTTAAAAAGAGTTCCATTGGTAATGGCATTTGTGTCATTCATTCCTGGTCCAAAAATGTTATGGCAATTTCAAGAAATGGGATATGATTATTCGATAGAATACGGCGGAAGAACATCACGTAAACCAATACCTTGGACAGCGTTTAACTCTAATCAAGCCAAACAAGAGGCTTATGAGGCATCAGCTAAAATCATAAGTTTACGAACCAATTACCCTCAAGTTTTTAAAGAGGAGAATGTTACTGTACAAGCTACTGCTTCCTATTGGTCAAATGGAAGAAGAATAGTAGCACAACACCCAGATATGAATGTAGTAGCTATAGGAAACTTTGATGCTACTGCAACTATAACTGCAACGCCAGGTTTTACTAAAACTGGAACATGGTATGAATTATTATCAGGAACGGTTTTGAATGTTAAGAATGTGAATAGAACAATATCGTTAGCTCCTGGAGAATTACTTGTGTATACAGATAGAATACCTGTAAGTGTGCCTGAAACGTTACAAGACGAAACGATGACTTATGTGTATCCAACTATAGCCAAGGATTATATATATGTGTCTTCGTTACAAGATATTTTGCAGGTAAATATTTATTCGCTCCAAGGTGTTTTAGTTAAATCAGAAGCAAACTCAGAAATTGCAATAAGTGATTTATATAGTGGATATTACATTGTTCAAGTAGTGCAAGCAGATGGCGTTTCTATTCATAAAATAAATAAACAATAATACTCAAATAAAAATCGTATGAAAGTAGTTAAATTTGCTATTCTTGTTCCTATTGTATTTGTTCTGGCGTGTTCGTCCAAAGAGCCAAAATTGGCAGATGTAGTAGATACAGGTGTGGTCGGAAAAATGATTAAAGTTGAAGGCGGAAAATTTATGATGGGTTGTAGTGATTGTGCAGTTGATGAAGCTCCTGTACGTGAAGTTACCCTTTCAACCTTTTATATTGGAGAGTTTGAGGTGTTACAAGAAGAATGGATAGCTATAATGGAAGAAAAAAATCCATCGTATCATCAAGGAGATAGCCTGCCTGTGGAACAAGTATCGTGGAATCAAGTATCCACATTTATTACAAAGTTAAACGAAAAAACAGGTAAAACATTTCGTTTGCCAACCGAGGCTGAATGGGAGTTTGCTGCACGTGGAGGAATTAAATCAATGGGATATACCTATAGCGGAAGCAATGATATAAACGAAGTGGCTTGGTATTTGGATAATAACGAAGAACAAGAAACCCAAAAAGTTGGTCAAAAACTTCCCAACGAGCTTGGATTATTTGATATGAGTGGAAACGTAGCCGAATGGGTACAAGATAGGTATTGGGTGTATAGCGAAGCTGCAGAAACGAACCCTGCTGGACCAAACTCTGGAACAACTCGTGTGTTTAGAGGAGGAAGATGTGATTACGAGGCAAGCGACTGTACGGTAACTGCCAGACGCAGTGATAGACCTGCAAATAAATACTATAATTTAGGATTCAGGCTGGTAATGGTGCCATAAATTAAAAATTAAATAGATAATATTAAGAGGCTGGCTCAAATTTTTGAGCTAGCCTCTTTTTTTATTTTGTAAGTTGTCTGATTCCATGATAACACCTATTATTATATATACATCAGTTAATTTGCACCTTTTGATTATAATATTTAAATCTGCAATTTAGTGCGATTGAATTAAATCGGTTTTTATTTGTTAAAAGTAGTTAAATATCGGG
>JAAYPI010000091.1 GCA_012519885.1 Bacteroidales bacterium | reverse complement strand
TGCTTGTGTGCAATTTTCCCATATTGATTCATTATCATTATCCCATTTTCAATATGTCCAAATATACATGCCCTGTTATGGCAACAAATGGTTATGAAATACAATCCTGATTGTGCATAATCGTATCCTTTCAAACGTATACTGTGGCGGTTATGTTTGGCAGGGTTATAGGTCATGTTTTGGTTTTTAAATTCGCAAACCGTATCGGTCTTTTTTCCCTTTGCTTTGCGTAATTTCCTTTTCAATGGGCAGGCTATGCCTACCTCACAGGCTTCAACTTAGCAGCTAATGGGTGTCGGTGGTGTTCTACGTTTACCAAGTCCATTTTTACGTAGCCGATTTTTAGTTTGGCTTCTACGTAGGCGATGAGTCTGTTTTTGTCGTTGGTAATCCAGATAAATACGCGTTCGTTGTTTTTGAAGAGGGTGCCTTCGGCTACTTCTAGTTCAAATTTTAGGCAGTCGTATCTATCGCCATTTTTGAGGGTAACTATTTCTTTTTTCTCAAAACGCATTTGCAAGGGCGAAGATTTGCCATCGCTAAAATAGTCGATACGAAATGTTTGGTTTGGTTTGAGCGTTTCTGCATTGAAATCATAATTGCGTAAGCGATAAATAATGCTTACTGCATCATATGCACAATTTGTTAGCGTTGTGTTTCCTGCTTTTTCCTTGTTTTTATTGTCAGCAAATTGCCAGCTTACCCGCGTTGAGTCGGTGTAATCATACTTAAATTCTCGTGTGGCTTTAAATTTTTCTTCGTTTGCAATTTCCTTAAAATAAAGCGGTTGTAGGTCGTTTACTTTTAATTTGGCATGTAAGGTATCGCGTATAGTAAAAAATTTATCCATATTGCCCGCTGTTACGCCCGTTGTGGTAATGGCAAATACCGATTCTCCTTTATATCGTTCTCTTTTTACTTCGCTTTGGATGCTAAAACTGCTCAATTGTAGTATTCCCCAACGAAAATAGGCACTATACCTTAGCTTTTCGCCTGCTTTAAAACTTGTATTCGTTATCCCACACGAGTTTGTTTCTTGGGAGTGTATATTCCCAATAGGCAAAACGAATAGCAGTATATATACGAATAGTTTCTTCATGGCTTATTTTTTGCTTTTTGGTAATTCAGTAGCTCGTTGTTGCAACAAGGGTATGGCGGTATAATCCCATTCTTCTACACTGTCCCAGTTAGCTCGCAATACCAAACGCTTAGGGTAGTAATACACTTCTTCGGGTTCTTGCTTGGGCAATACACTTCCCGTATCCCATTTTCCGTTTTGATTAGCATCGAGTACCAAACGCAAAAAATAGTTACCTGGACTAAGAAGGCGAAGTACGGTTGTTGGTTCGCTTACGTGTACTGCACGTACAACTGTTTCTTTGGCATCTAGCAACTCCACTATGCCATGAGGTGGTATATTCTTCCACTCAATCATTAACGAAGCGTAATCATCGGGCGATTTGGTTGTAAATGTTTGTACAAACGAGGCGTTTTGTTTGCCATAATCACTTACGATAGCTGCCGAGTCTATTACCAAGCGATAGTTCGCTCTTTCCTTTCGGTCGAACAATACACTGATTTTTTTCTTGCAGTTATCGTCGTCATATTGCAATAAAAAAGGAACATTGTGCCACGTAGTATCTATACGCATGGTGAGATGCATTTTTTCAATATCAATCGATTTCATCGGTTCTTTTACCTGCAAACGGAGAGTGTCTGCAATATCGACTGGAGATTTTGTTAGCGACACAATTTCAAGCTGTTGTAGGGTTTTCTCGTTAGCAGTTCTTGCTCGTGGCTGTTTGTATGTTAATGCTATTGTGTCCGTTTTTAGGCTATCTGCACTGGCATACGATACTGTAAATTGGATAGTATCCAGCGTTAAGGCATTGGAGTCAGTAATCCAATACACCAGAGAGTCCATGCGGTTTGTCTGTTCGCGTTTCAACCAATTGCTGGTTTCTACGTTGATAGGGGTAATCAGCGGTTCTTTGTCGAGAGGTGCGGACATAAGTAGAGTAAACGACTCTTTGCTGGGGCGGAGAGCTCTTCGTAAAGTAGGAATCATTGCTCGCTCCTCGCGAAAGAGTTTGATAAGCATATCATTGGGTGCATACGAAATAGAGTAAGACGTGTCAATTCGCAAGATAGAAACACTATCGTTGTCGTTCCAAATCGTATCTGTTTGCAGGTGTTTTACCTCTTCGGGGGTAACTTTTTGGCTGAAAAAACCTATTTCTTTTCCTTTTTGGTCGTAATAAAATGCCTGTGGTATATCTTTTAGGGCATATACTTGATAAGGCACTTGGGGAATGTTTCGGATTGTAAAAAAACCTTGGCTATTGGTGCGAGCCATATAATCAAACGGCGTAGAGACAAACGCACTATCCTTATTGCTTTTATATACCCCTACAATAATGCCTTCGTATGGAGTAAGCGTGCGTGCATCTATTACATAACCAGCGAGTTGCATGGTATCAATGGTTGCTCCTGTGGCAAAACTCCACGAGAAGTTGGCAAGTGGATTTTTTTCGTTCAAATCGACCACAGCATTCCCAAAATCAATGGTATAGGTAGTGTTTGAAGCAAGACTGTCAGCGAAAGCAACGCTCAGTTTTTTACCCATTGCTCGTATCGTTGGGGCTTGTTTTTGTGGAGGTGAAACAAGGATATTTTCTTGTTGTTTTTCAAGCTGAATATTTTCGTCAAAAATCCATTCTAATCGTTGGTTTGTTGCTGAAGTAGCTTTGTTTGATTGGCTACTTTTTAGCAATTGTGGCGGTGTTGTGTCGCGTATGCCACCTTGTGGTCCAGCACCTCTATTGGCACACGAATGCAATAGCAAGACTACACTTACGGTGATGGCTGAAATGAGTAAAATGCGTTTAATCAGGGTTGATATCATGGTTGTAAACTTAATTGTAATAATTTATGTCCAAATCGACAATACAAACATTTTTTTGTCTGACAATACTGTTTTTGTAGCTGTATAAGAGCTTGTGTTTGATAGGCTGAAGTGGCTGTAAAACCCATTTCTTGCCAATTTCGCACAATACTATTGTCTTCTGCTGCACAACTTTCGAGCAAATGTACGGATTTTTCTTGTAATTCATCATTATTTTTCCTTTTTGCATACGCAAATAATATGGGGACAATGGTGTTGATGATGATGCTGTTGATGGCTTTTTCTCCTAGCTTTTTTGTTTTTCGTGGCGAAACTTCGCCAAAGGTATAATGTGTTTCCCAATACGGTGATGTGCTTACCGCAAACATCTTTTTTAGGCTGCTATAAGTAGGGTTTTCTACTATGTGCGAAAAAAGTTTTGACGATGTGTGTATCAATTGTGCAAGTTGAGCCAACCGAATGTGCGGAAAATTAGCTGGTCGCAATCGCATCATCTTAAATAAACTGCCATCGATAGGTGTAAGCGAAAATTTTTGTTGCAAAAAGGCATATTCATTCTTCAATTGCACAGTATAATCATCTGTGGCTTGGCTTAACTGTAATAAACCCGATTGTCCAAAAAGCAAGGCTTCTATTTGTAAAAGTTGGTTTTTGTGTTTTGCTATGTAGTTTATTGGTAACGATTTAGCTAACCATTCAAATGGGTCGCTGTTTAATCCAAATCCAAAATTGCGTGCAAGTGTTTGATAAAAAGTCTCTTCCCAATTGTTTTTGTTTTGTTCTAGCAAGCTGTCAATGCGTGATGCTTTGGTTTCCAAACGCTCTATAACGAGAGCCTCTAACCAACTAGTTTTTATCATATCACTGATGCGATGTAGGTGCAAATGACAAGCTATTTTGTGCGGACTGTGTTCCAGCTGTTGCCATTGCTCCAACAGAGCAGGGGTAAGTGGCAGTTTTAGTTGGGGTATTTTTCTCCCTTCTTGTGTAAAAATATCTGTATTACATTCTGCAACTACATGCAGTATAACAGAATTATATGCGGGATTAGTTGGGTGTTTGTGTGTATTCCAATCGGACGCTTTTTTATGAATTTCTACATTGCCAGCCCAAAGGGTGTCGCCAATCTTTATTTTTGCGTTGATGAAATCCGGACCAGCATCCAAGTTGTGATGCCCTACATCAATTATATCTATCGTTGACCCTTCTGTGTCGGTAAGTTGATGGCTAGCAAATAACCGATATTTCCAGATATGATGCAAAAGTTCTTCCTTCATGTGCTTGCTTCTTTATCGTTGTTTGCTCACATTCACGACCAGATTAATTGGTAATCGGATGGGGTATAAAAAAACCTCCTTTATGTGTTAGACAAAAAGGAGGTAGTAAAGGTTTAATCTTGAACGATTGATTGTAGCATTTTTTTCATGCTTACAGCTTTGCCAACAATAGTTTCTAGGCTATCAATGGCAACACGTTCTTGTTGCATGCTATCGCGATGACGTATGGTTACACAGTTGTCTTCCAAAGTTTGGTGGTCGATGGTAATGCAGAAAGGTGTACCTATGGCATCTTGACGACGATAACGTTTACCAATAGAATCTTTCTCGTCATACGAACATTTGAATTCAAATTTCAAATTGTCCATAATTTCACGTGCTTTTTCAGGCAGACCATCTTTTTTTACCAAAGGCATAATACAAACCTTGATAGGAGCTAAGGCTGGTGGTAATTTTAGTACCACACGCGTATCATTGCCTTCTAAGGTTTCTTCGCAATACGCAGTAGCCATTATCGAAAGGAAGGTTCTGTCAAGTCCAATAGATGTTTCAACCACATAAGGCGTGTACGATTGGTTAAGTTCAGGATCGAAATACTTGATGTTTTTACCCGAATATTTTTCGTGGCTACCCAAGTCAAAATCTGTACGAGAGTGTATGCCTTCAATTTCTTTGAAACCGAATGGTAATTCAAATTCAATATCAGTAGCAGCATTGGCGTAATGTGCTAATTTGTCGTGGTCGTGAAAACGGTATTTGTGGTCGCCCAATCCAAGGGCTTTGTGCCAACGCAAACGGAATTGTTTCCAATGTTCGAACCATTTCATTTCCTCACCTGGACGCACAAAAAATTGCATTTCCATTTGTTCAAATTCACGCATGCGGAAAATAAACTGACGAGCTACAATTTCGTTGCGGAATGCTTTACCTATTTGAGCTATACCAAAAGGGATTTTCATTCTGCCCGTTTTTTGCACGTTTAGGTAGTTTACAAAAATACCTTGTGCTGTTTCGGGGCGTAAATATATTTTCATTGCACCATCTGCCGTCGAACCCATTTCGGTGCTAAACATCAAGTTAAACTGACGCACATCAGTCCAGTTTTTAGTGCCACTAATAGGGCACACAACATCGTAATCAACAATAATTTGTTTCAATTCGTTGAGGTCGCCATCGTTCAAGGCTTTTGCAAAACGTGTATGAATTTCTTCTTTTTTTGCTTTATTTTCTTGTATGCGAGGATTGGTTTCGGCAAACAAGGTAGCATCAAATGCGTCGCCAAATTTCTTGGCAGCTTTTTCAATCTCTTTGTTGATTTTATCGTCATATTTCGCCATCAAATCTTCGATTAACACATCGGCACGGTAGCGTTTTTTCGAGTCTTTGTTGTCGATTAATGGATCGTTAAAAGCATCTACGTGTCCCGAAGCTTTCCATGTGGTTGGGTGCATAAAAATAGCGGCATCAATACCCACTACGTTTTCGTGTAGCAACACCATGCTATCCCACCAGTATTTTTTTATGTTGTTTTTTAACTCTACGCCGTTTTGGCCATAGTCGTACACAGCACTCAAGCCATCGTAAATTTCGCTCGATGGAAATACAAAACCATACTCTTTGCAATGTGCAATTAATTTCTTAAAAACATCTTCTTGTGACGCCATACTATAAAATTAGTTCAATTAAACGATATTTTTTCTATCTATTGAAAATGAGAGACAAAACTACTGCTTTTTTTTGAATTTTGGAAGGCATCTGGCTAAATTATCGTTTATTTGCATTGCTTAACCTTGTTTTATGGAATCAAAAAACAGGAAAAACAACTTTTTGACAAAAAATGTTCAAACTTCGTCTTTTTTTTAATTCATTGGTATCAAAAAAAATTGTAATTTTACAGCCAATCTTTTTGCGGACTCATTTTTTATGTTCCTAAAATTGACTATCGCATTTTTCTGCACCATTATTTACGTATGAGCGACGAATATACCATAAACGAAAACGAAGACAAGGAGTTAGATAACCTAGCAGAAGCAGAAACCGAAGCTTTTGCAGCATCTTCTGGCTACAAAGTACCTACTGTTAGTACTGAGGCTACCAAGCATCATCTAACGGGCATGTACCAAAAATGGTTTTTGGATTATGCCTCGTATGTAATTCTCGAACGTGCTGTACCGCATTTAAATGATGGCTTTAAACCTGTTCAACGCCGTATTTTGCACTCAATGAAATTGCTCGACGATGGGCGTTACAATAAGGTCGCAAACATTGTGGGGCATACCATGCAGTTTCACCCTCACGGGGATGCTTCTATTGGTGATGCACTGGTGCAATTGGGACAAAAAGATATATTAATCGATTGTCAGGGAAACTGGGGGAATACGCTTACTGGCGATAGGGCAGCAGCTCCTCGTTATATCGAAGCTCGTTTGAGTAAATTTGCCCTCGAAGTGGTGTTTAACCCAAAAACTACCGAGTGGAAATTGTCGTATGATGGAAGAAACAGAGAGCCTGTAACTTTACCCGTTAAATTCCCTTTGTTATTAGCTCAAGGAATAGAGGGTATTGCAGTAGGATTGTCTTCAAAAATATTGCCACACAATTTTAATGAGTTAATTGACGCTTCTATTGCCCATCTCAAAGGCGAGGATTTTGAAATTTTTCCTGATTTTATCGGGGGAGGATATATTGATGTGAGTCGGTACAACCAAGGCGAGCGTGGCGGAAGTGTAAAAGTGCGTGCTAAAATTAGCAAATTAGATAGTAAAACACTGGTAATAAATGAGCTACCATTTGGCGAAACGACTAGTTCGTTGATTGACTCGATTGTAAAAGCATCGGAAAAAGGCAAAATTCATATCAAAAGGGTGGATGATAATACATCTGCTAATGTGGAAATTTTAGTGCATTTGGCTCCAGGAAAATCATCGGACAAAACCATTGATGCCTTGTACGCATTCACGAATTGTGAAGTGAGTATATCGCCCAATTGTTGTGTTATATACGAAGATAAACCACATTTTTTAACCGTTAATACTGTACTAAAGCATTCTACAGATCATACTCTCAACTTGTTGAAAGAGGAGTTGTTGCTACAAAAAGCTGAACTGCAAGAAAGTATCTTTTTCTCTTCGCTCGAAAAAATATTTATCGAACAACGTATTTATAAAGATAAAGAGTTTGAAGAAAGTAAAAACCTGGCTGAGGCAGTAGCTCATATTGATAAACGATTAGTCCCTTTTAAAAAGCTATTTATCCGCGAAGTAGAAACAGAAGATATTGAGCGTTTGATGGAAATAAAAATGGGGCGTATCCTCAAATTTAATTCTGATAAGGCTGACCAGCATATAGCGAACCTAAATGAACAATTGGAGCAAGTAAAACACCATTTGGCTCATATTGTGGAATACACAATCAGTTGGTTTGTTGGATTAAAAGAGAAATATGGTCATTTATATCCTCGTAAAACTGAAATTCGTAATTTCGATACCATAGAGGTAACCAAAGTGGTTGAAGCCAATCAGAAATTGTATTTTAATCGCGAAGAAGGTTTTATCGGAACAGGCTTAAAAAAGGATGAGTTTGTGTGTAATTGTTCGGATATTGATGATATTATCTTGATTTACAAAGATGGAAAATACAAGGTAACTAAAGTAGCTGAAAAATTGTATGTGGGTAAAAATGTATTGTATATCAATGTGTTTAAACGGAATGACAACCGTACTATTTACAATGTGGTATATCGCAATGGAAAAGATGG
This sequence comes from Bacteroidales bacterium, assembly GCA_012519885.1. GTDB lineage: Bacteria > Bacteroidota > Bacteroidia > Bacteroidales > Paludibacteraceae > JAAYPI01. Next base: position 3,142 of record JAAYPI010000091.1, on the reverse strand, counting down.
TGTGAGTTACATCAAACGTTTTGCCATTACAGGCGTAACACGCGACAAAGAATATGATATTACCCAAGGAGAGGCTGGTACAAAAATCATCTATTTTAGTGCCAATCCGAATGGAGAAGCGGAGGTATTAAAAGTTACCTTAAAGCCAAAACCTAGGTTGAAATCGTTGGTTTTTGAACGCGACTTTAGTGATATTGCCATCAAAGGACGTAGGTCGATGGGAAATATTTTTACCAAAAACGATATTCATAAGATTGTATTAAAACAAAAAGGCGGTTCTACCTTAGGGGGTCGCGAAGTGTGGTTTGATAAAGATGTGATGCGATTAAATTATGATGGAAGAGGCGTATCGCTTGGCGAATTTGATAGTGATGATTCGATTTTGGTATTATCCAAGGACGGTTGTTTTTATACTACAAATTTTGAATTGAGTAATCATTTTGAAGACAATGTCTTGTTGCTCGAAAAATTTGATGAAGATAAGGTGTGGTCAGCTGTACTGTATGATGCTGAGCAGCAGTTTTATTATGTAAAACGTTTTACTTTAGAACAAACCAACAAAAAAACATCATTTATTGGAGATAATCCCGAATCACGTTTGTTGCTGATGTCTACGCAGGTATATCCACGTTTGCAAGTATTGTTTGGTGGGAAAGATGCCGATCGTGAACCGCAAGAAATTGATGTAGAAGAGTTCATTGGCGTGAAAAGTTTTAAAGCCAAAGGGAAACGTTTAACTACATTTGAAATCAAAGATATTGTAGAGTTGGAGCCAACACGTTTTCCAGAAGTAGCTGATGAAGAGCCTGAAAATACTGATGAAATCGAGGAAAATGATGGAAATGAAAAAGTAGATAACGAAGAAGTAATAGACAAAAAGAAGATAATTGAAGATATTACTGGTCAGATGAGTTTGTTTTAATAAAATCTCCTTTATGCCACAACTTCAAATACCATCGTTGCAGGAACTTCCAGTAGTAGCTACTACTTTTATACGCTTACTTCCCAAAGATACCCGTATCATAGCTTTTGAAGCAGGTATGGGGGTAGGTAAAACTACTTTTATCAAAGCTATTTGTCAGGTGTTGGGTGTGCAAGATGTTGTCAATAGTCCTACGTTTTCTATCGTGAATGAATACGCTTGTAGCAATGGCGAATCTGTATATCATTTTGATTTTTACCGATTACAATCTCCCCAAGAGGCATTGGATTTTGGAGTGTACGATTATTTTGAAAGTGGCAATTGGTGTTTCATGGAATGGGCAGAAAATATTGCCCCCTTATTACCGACGGAAACTCTTTTCGTAACCCTAACGGAAAATCCCGATGGAAGCAGGGATATTCGGTTTTAATAAATGTATGTATTGGGTTTTTTATGTCGCTCCTATGGAGCTTACTTTGTTTGCTGTGTTTTTATTCTATTATTATATCGCCCCTCTGGGGCTTTGGTGGGGAGAAAATTATTAATGTGCCTCTAACCAATTATCACCTACACCACAATCAGCCACTAAAGGTACTCGTAGTGAAATAGCATGTTCCATCTCTTCAATTACGATACGTTTTACGATTTCCAGTTCACTTTTTAACACGCTAAAGTTCAGCTCATCATGCACCTGCATGGTCATTTGTGATTGTATATTTTCTTGTTCAAATCGTTGTGTAATACGTATCATGGCTATTTTGATTATATCGGCAGCAGAGCCTTGAATGGGTGCATTGATAGCATTTCGTTCGGCAAAGCCACGTACAAAGCTATTGGAGGAATTGATATCAGGTAAAAACCGTTTACGACCTAAAAGTGTTTCTACGTATCCTTGTTCTTTGGCTTTCGCAATGCTCGCTTCCATGTATGATTTTACTCCTGGGTAAGTATCAAAATACCCATCTATGAGTTCTTTGGCTTCGCTGCGTGAGATGCTGAGTCGGTCGCTGAGTCCAAATACCGAGATACCGTAAATGATACCAAAATTTGCTGTTTTCGCTTTGCGACGCATATCACTGCTCACTTCTTCGATTGGAATTTTGTAAATTTTCGCCGCTGTAGCAGCATGGATATCGTGTCCTGAAAGAAAAGCGTCTACCATATTTTCATCTTGACTCAAATGTGCCATAATCCGCAATTCAATTTGCGAATAATCCGCAGAAAGGAATAAACACCCCTCATCGGGGATAAATGCTTTTCTTATTTCTTTGCCTTGAGCATCTCGTATGGGTATATTTTGCAGGTTCGGATTGCTTGAACTTAGTCGCCCCGTAGCTGTAATTGTTTGATTATAAGAAGTGTGTATTTTTCCTGAATGTTTGTTTACTAATAGAGGCAAAGCATCAATATACGTGCTAAGGAGTTTTTTTAATCCTCTGTATTCGAGTATGAGAGGGACAATAGGATGTTTGCCTCGTAATTCTTCTAAAATATCTTCAGAAGTGGCATATTGCCCTGTCTTTGTTTTCTTCGCTTTATCTGTAATTTTAAATCGGTCGAACAATACTTCTCCAACTTGTTTAGCCGAACTAAGATTAAATTCAAATCCCACGTGTTGTTGTACGTTGTGTTCAATTTCTTGCATTTGTTCGGTAAGTACCAACGAAGATTGAGACAATGCTTGGGTATCAATACGTACACCTGCTCGTTCGATAGTACATAGGGTTTTTACTAAAGGCATTTCGATATCGAAGAAAAGTTTTTCTAAGCGATTGGCATGAAGCTCTTTTTCGAGTATTTCTTTTAGCTGAAAAGTTATGTCGGCATCTTCTGCTGCATAATTACATACTATAGCAGGGTCAATATCTTGTATATTTTGTTGGTTTTTTCCTTTAACTCCTACTACATCTTCGTAGTGAATTGTGCGGTATTTGAGGTAAATTTCGGCTAAGTAATCCATTCCATGTCTCAATTCGGGTTGGAGTACATAATGAGCTACCATCGTGTCGAATAGTTTAGCTCGTACAGACATGCCGTAATTTTGCAACATTAATAAGTCAAATTTTAGGTTTTGTCCTATTAAAAGGGTATGTTCGTTGTTAAATAGTGGCTGAATTTTTTCTAAAAAAAGTGCGGTTTCATCGAGAGAAGTGAAAGGTATGTAGTAAGCAGTATTTTTTTTCCAACAAAACGACATGCCTACTAGTTTGCTCTCATTGA
>JAAYPI010000090.1 GCA_012519885.1 Bacteroidales bacterium | reverse complement strand
TTTTATATCTATTATTAATAAATTCTTCACTCAAAAAAATTCTAGCCCCTTTTAATATTTCTGCTCGCGCATTGGGATAAAAAATTAAGGGAACGCATTTTGCATAATTGAAAGGTAAATATTTAAAATTAAACCACAACGAATATATACATCTTGTTTTAAATATAAAATCATATATTCTTTTAAGCCTATTATATATCTTTTTAATTATCATTTTATTATAATTACAGTGAACTATCTACTTATTTTTATTAAATTTTTAACGAAAAATTTAATGTTATGATCTTTTATAAGTAATTTCCACATATATGGTATATTTTCTATTATAGTTGTTTCAGATATTAACCATCTCAAATTAGATTCATAATATTTACTGACATCATTATCATCACTATTATATATATATAACTCTTCTGCAATTTTATATGCTAATTTGGATTTTTTCTTTGTTGTTAAAGTACTAAAAACACCAGAAGACTGGCGAGTTCTAACGCCACCATAAAAGCCAAACAAATAACCCTTTCCGCTTTTTAATAAGTGGTAAATTTGATGTTGATCACGGTAATATTTATATTGAAAAGATAAATTAGGATCAAAATTATGAACTCTGAAAACCATTGATAATGGTTGAGTAATCCAATTTTCAAAGAACATTTTTATAGAGACCTCAACTCCTAATTCATTATTTTTAAATAAAAAACCACATCTATCGTCTTCGGTAGTATTGTTTGATATATTATGATGCTTACATCTATGAAACGTAACACTATAATCGGGATGTGATTCTAAAAAATCAACTTGTTTTTGCAATTTTAGAGGATCCGTCCAATAATCATCGCCTTCGCAAAACGCAATGTACTTGCCCCGAGCAGCCAATATGGCACGGCGTTCGTTAGCCACAGCACCTACATTCGATTCTGACGTTATCAAACGAATTAAGTCTGGATATTGCTCCGCATACTGCTGGCAAATAGCACGAGTACCATCGGTACTACAATCTTCAGCAATAATCAATTCTATAGGAAATTTGACTTGCTGCATCAACACACCTTCTATCGTTTTAGCTATAAACGGCTCGTGGTTGTAGGTTATGGTTACTATGCTGAGCAATGGTGTCATTTTAATTCTTTTAATGTTTAGTGTGTAATTGGGTTAATGGTTAATAGTTACGGGTTAATGGAGAAAAATATTGAGTGTTGAGTGGTTAATTAATAAGTCAAGAATGACGAATAGGATGTTTAGTAAGCAATAGACCATCACTATGCGGTTAACCTCTAACCCATAACCCTTCAACCATAACATTTCACCTTTTTTTTCAACATTCCACATTTAACGCTATTTTCAAATCAACGTATAGGCATTTAACATCGCCTTGGTTTCTTCTATACTATTGTGCATTAATACATCTATTATGGATAAATACGGAATAAACTCTTTTGCTAATTGTTTGTATTCAATTAGTTGTGTTTCTACAAAATGAAGGCTGATACCGTGCTCTGCAAATTCTGATTTATCATACAATGATTGTCCTCCTATAGCGTTATAGTAATAAGTGGCATTCATTATTTTGCAAATATCTATTACTTTTTCTTCTCCTTTCAACTCTTCATTCTTTTTAATATGCGAAGATAATAATAATTTTGTTTGTATGCCCCAATAATCTAATAATACCTGATAACTATGCATCAAAAATCTACCTAATGATTTTTCTTCATAAGAAAATATTTTTTGCAATAATGGCATAACATCCTTAAAATAAGGTGCTTTTGCATAAGCCGCTTGAATTGTTTTTTCAAATTTCTTAAAATCGTCCCCTATTTCTATTTCATTAAAAAGTTTGTTGGGACTGGCACCTTTAAGGATAATGGTAAATAGCTTTTTTTCTCCATTTAATATAATATTGTTTCTACTTACCCAACCGCCTTTGATATATTGAACATCATCGTACACTATGTATGTATCTACAGCTGCCATAGTTTGGAAATATCCAATATAGGGCATAAAATAGGGTTGCATAATGGCTAGTTTCATAATTATTAAAAAAGGTTATGGGTTAAAAGTTAAGGGTTAAGGGTTAAGGGCGCGTATTCTTAACGAACGTAGCCCTGATAGTTGTTTTGCTATCTTGATTATATCTATATTTATACTTTCAAATTCTTCTATTGTAATATATCCCAAATCACACGAAATGTCAAGTTGACATTGTACTTCCATCAATGAACCAAAAGCTATTTCTAAAAAATGAATTTGTTCCTTGGATGAAAAACGTCCCATACCTTCCGCAATGTTAGACGGTACTGAAATAACAGAACGACGTAACTGGTCGCATAAAGCATAATTTTCCTCTTTCGGAAACTTTCTTAAATGGTTATAGACCGTTTTTACCAACACTTTAGCATTGATATAAACATCCAACTTTCTATACGAATATGCTTCTACCATATAATTTCCCCTTAACCTGTTCTCCATTAACCATTAACTCTTCACCTTTAACCTGAAGTTTCACCCTTCACTTGCTCATCCATTCACCCTTAACTTTTAACCTTTAACCTCTTCTTCACTTCACCTAGAGATTGCTTCAACCACCCTCTTCACATCTTCATCCGTCAACTCTGTATGTATAGGCAAACAAATAACACTATCCGCCATTTTAACTGAAATAGGCAATTTTTTAGGATTAGATGATTCCAAATCCTTGTAAGTTGAAAATGTACTGATTAAAGGATAAAAATAGCGACGTCCTAATATGTTTTTGGCTTTCATCTTAAAATATAATTCATCGCGTGTCATACCGTATTTTTCGGCATCTACAAAAATGGGGAAATAAGCATAATTATGTCTTACCCCTTCTATATCATTCATAAAAGAAATACCGGAAATACCTTGCAAAGCATTTCTGTATTGTTGCACAATGTTTTTACGTATGTCTATAGCTTTATCTACTTGTTTTAGATTTAGTAAACCATACGCAGACCTGACTTCATCCATTTTCCCGTTAATACCAGATCCTACAACAGTAGTTTCATCTTCAAAACCAAAATTTTTAAGGTAATCAATTTGTTTTTTCATCTCGGCACTATGACATATTAGTGCTCCCCCCTCGATGGTATTAAACACTTTGGTTGCATGGAAGCTTAAGGTGCTCATATCGCCAGCAGCCAACACACTTTTACCATTTTGTTTTACTCCAAAAGCATGAGCCGCATCATATATTACTTTCAAACCATATTTGTCGGCTATAGCTTGAATTGCATCCATATCACAAGGTGTACCATAAACGTGTACAGGCATTATTGCTGTGGTTTGTGGCGTAATAGCGGCTTCTATTTTATTCGGGTCAATATTACAGGTAATTGGATCAATATCAACAAAAACAGGTTTGATACCATTCCACCATAATGAATGAGTAGTAGCAACAAAACTATAAGGTGTAGTAATAACTTCTCCTTTTATTTCCAATGCTTGCAAAGCTGTAATAAGAGGTAAAGTACCATTGGTGAAAATACTAATATATTTTACACCCAAATAGTCACACAGAGCTTCTTCCAATTGCTGATGGTACTGCCCCATATTCGTAATCCACTTACTATCCCATATTTTATGTAAATAGGGAATAAATTCCTCAAGAGGAGGAAGCAACGGTGAGGTTACTGTAATTTGTTTTTTATTAGAATCAGACATTATCAGCGTTTTTTTGTTGTAATTACTAAGTTATATATCAATTTACGCATGCACTTTGTATTTAAATGGAAATGAATCAAGCACAACAAAGCGATACGAGATACAAATAAACGAATTTTTTCGCATTTATCCAATTGAGATTTTTGACAACAATGATACAAAAACACATCTAATCCAATCAGAGATTTTTTTGCAGAATCAGAAATTTTTATTCCATGTCTTATTTGATTGACTAAAAGCAATATTTCGTATGGTTTGTACTTTATTTGCCTATCGGCAAAATCAGGTATCACAGCAGAAATATATAGTTGTAAATTCCATAAAACAGTTCTGTCATTCAGTTTCATTGAAGTAGTTACTGCATCCGGATGTTTCATATACATATAATCGCAGGCATCTACACATACAATTGGTCCATATAATAAATGATGATAAGTTATTATAGCATCCACATAGCGTTTGCCATATAAAACAGTCGGATCTGCATCTGGATTTCGTCTTTGAATGAATGCTTGATTTAAAATAAAGTAATCTCCTTTTATAAATTCTTCAGCTGTAATAATGCGTCCTTCAGCAAAACGTGTTTGAGGTGCCCATTCCCTACCCATTTCTACGGAATCTCCTTCTGTTAATATCCATACGTTTTGCATACATAAACTACACTCCGTATATTTTTCTAACATTTCAACTTGACGTTGATATATGCACGAACCTTCTCTAAAATAATCATCTGCATCTACATGAGCTATGTATTTTCCTGTTGCCAATTTGTACCCATTGCACCTATTCCAACCGCTACGCTGTGAGTTGTTGGCTGGATTACACTCGTCTGAATTACATTGAGTGGCAATAATTAGTGATGGATAGTTTGCTTGATATTCTTGAGCCAATTCAAATGTACCATCTTGCGAACGGTCATCGCTCAGAATAAGCTCGTATGCAAACGGAATCTGTTGTGCTAAAATACTTTCTACACAACGCTGTAATTCTTTTTTTTGGTTGTGAGAAATGACTATGATGGAAAGAATTATTTCTTTTTGCATCCTATCTTTTCGTATAAATTATAATAATCAAATACGGCTTTAATTTGAATATCATTTTTATTGTTAAATACATTTTCGTTCATCAAGGCGTTCGATTTTTGTGTCCAAGTACCTAATTCAACAAAATCATTACCAAGCTTATCATGCGTATATGCTTTCATACAGGGCGTATTCGTTAGCAACGACATTGCCTTAAACCACACATCATCGGCAGTAGGTGCCAACTGCAAAAAAAGTTCTTTTTTAGTTACATCTGGATGTAAAACTTGTGGAGGATACAATACTCCACAAACACCTGTTGGAAAATTTAAAATTGGATTAGAATACGCAATTTCAGGAGAATACCATTCATTATAAGAAGTCAATTCTCCATCTTTAATGCCAATTTCTTGTCCTCCTCCAAATACGATTGCACCTGGATTTTTTATATGTGTTTTATATAAATTTTCAACTAGATCTTGTTTATAAATTACATCATCATCACAAGTAACAATAACAGCGTTAGGAAATGCTTGTAAAGCAGGTACTAGTTTTTTATACGAGCGTAAATTTTCACAAAATGAAATGGTTAATCCTCTGTTTATTAGTTTTTTCAACGATAAAGGTATGTTGTCAATACAAAATTCAGTTTCGTCCAACCAAATAACAATTCTATTTGGTTTCATGGTTTGTTGCATCAAACTTTCGATTGCTAAATATACTTCATTGATTCGATTACCAAAAGTAGTTAAAGACACAATAAGCTCATGAGGTCCATATTGTTCGTCAGATATGCCTATTCTATCAGAAACTAATGAGAGTTGTTCATATCTATGTATTGTAAGCATATCATCAATTTGCTTATTATTATCACTAACACCCTTTTGTATTAGTATGTCAATCTCTGATAATTGAAATAATGCTTTTCTTAACTTAGATAATAACTTTCTCATACTACGTATCTTATTATTTAAAAGATGCATCAGGTAAGTAAGCAGATTTAAACGAACGATACACAATCCCCTCTGTATAAAGTGAATGAGAAATAACATTGAGAGTAGCTGCATTTACAATATCATCACAAATATTTTCTTTTGCAGTGCTACCATGAGCTACCATTAATCGAATAGAATACATAGAACCCCTTAAAAGCAACTGAGGAATTTCTAAATCAATATATTTCTCATCTCTCTTGGTAAATTTTGATCCCATTTCGTCAGAAATAAAAGAAACAATATTATTTTGGTACTCATCTCTAAAACTAAGTTCTACATGTAGTTTTTCAAAGTCAAGCTCCATGGTTTCCTCATAAAACAACCTAATCTTTACATACTCACCCATCAATATGGCATCCATTGCTTCTCCTTGTTTATTCAAAAATAAGATTTTTGAGAATCTTATTTTCCCATTCCCATCTCTATTTGCCCTATTTGTTAAATCATTATTATCAATACAATCATTGTCTCCTTCCATATATTTACTTATTACATTATCAATGGTGGAAGTATATTGTACACAGCCATTTTTTAGCAATACTCCATTGTTACATAACTGCTTCATAGATCCCATATTATGACTCACAAACAACACAGTTCGTCCTTGACCACGGCTCACATCTTGCATTTTGCCAATGGCTTTCTTTTGAAATTCAGCATCACCAACTGCTAAAACCTCATCTACCACCAAAATTTCGGGGTCTAAATGGGCAGCAATGGCAAATCCAAGGCGTACTGTCATACCACTGGAGTAGCGTTTAACGGGAGTATCAATGTATCTTTCAACTCCTGCAAAATCAATTATTTCGTCAAGTCTTGCAGTAATTTCTCTTTTTGTCATCCCCATAATAGATCCATTCATGTAAATATTTTCTCTACCTGTCATTTCGGGATGAAAACCAGTGCCAACCTCTAATAAGGAAGCAATACGCCCTCTGGCTCGTATTGTACCAGTTGTAGGAGCTGTTACGCGTGAAAGTAATTTTAATAGGGTGCTTTTCCCAGCTCCATTTTTACCAATAATACCCAGCACATCGCCCTGCTCTACTTTAAAGTCTATATCACGCAAAGCCCATACATAGTCGCTATCTGCTGCTGTAGAGCGATCGTTTACCGAACCTATTTGCAAATACGGATCTTCTTTTCCACGTACATTTACCGTCCACCATCGGTTTAGGTCATGACTTAATGTTTTGGTGCTTACTAAGCCCAAGCGGTATTGTTTTGAAATATTATTAAATTCTATAGCTGTACTCATATTGGTTATTGATTAGCGTTTTGGTACGACATTGGTGCATATAAAATATGCGTATCTGTTTCTTTTACAACAATAAGAGAATCGTGCAAAGATACAAAATTATACACTGTATTATCAAATATTGATTGGTTGTTTTTTTCAAACAGCAACAGGGGCAAGGCTTTTTGTTCAGCCATTGCAACGGTTAAATATTCTTCAATAAGTGCTGTATTATCTAACCAATTTGGATAATATACTCCGTAGGGTTTTGCTTCCATTAGATACAGTAAAGTGGGATGAAAGTTGATAATGCAAGGTTGGTTCTTAACGAATGGTCCAAATTCTGCAAGAAGCTTATTGATTTCAGTTGCTTTTGCTGTACTAGTCAATATGCCTTTTGCCATAGGCGAATTGATAGTGGCACGCTGTACTAATGCATGGGTTTTTCTGTCTTGTTCGTAGGCAGCAAATTTAAAGAAACTAAGCCCAAATATTGTGATAAGCAATAGAAATATAAGCGTTTTAAATTGTGAACGCTCTTTATCTGAAATAGCAGAGAAGAAGGGTTTTTCAATATCGTTGCTAATTAGTAAACTGGTGATTATTGGAAACACAAAAATAAACGAAAATGAACCTGCAAAACCTATGGGAGTAGCACTGCCCATGGGATATACAAGAAGTAAGAATAAAGCAAAAAAGAGTAAGTGTTTCTGTGTACTTGATAACTTTGCATAGAATAAAGCATTGAAAAACACATACATTGCTAATGCATAAGATACATATGGCAACAAATTAAGTGTAAATAAACTATAAGCGGTATATGCAAAAATAAGAAATAATCCTCCAAAACGTATGAATTTGTTTTTAATAAAAGAAAATAGCCATGTAGAAACAAAAAGGAAGAATACAAATTGTAATAAGACACGCCATGCAACCCCATATTGAATGAATAAGGCATTAAGTAAAGAACCAGAACTATATGCTGTATCATTGTTTGTTACCATACTAAATAATGCAACGATTGTTTGCCATACAAAATCAAAATGACCCGTTGTAAGTAATAAAATAACACTTACCATAATGCCAAGTATAGCACCAATACTAAAAAATACAGTTTGCTTAAACAGTATTTTAGAGAAAATAGGTTTATCCTGTGTATAGTAATAAAAAGGAACAAATAAGAAGATAGAAAAAGCCAATATATTAGGAAATCGAGCTAACACACTAATAGCAATACAGAAACTACTGGCAATAATATACCAATATTTATCTCGTTCTAATCCCTTGTACAGAGCAATAGCTGCAATAACAAAAAGAAAAATAGACACGTTATTGTAACTGTATTCCTGAAATTGTGTAGCTGTAAGAAATGTATATAAAAAAGACCCAATTATTATAGAAATTTTACTAATATATTGCTTTAAAAAATACCAAATAGCTACAAATAGCAATACATCAGATACTACTTGCATCAACCGTAACGCCAAAAAAGACCCGTCGGTAAAAATAGTAGATAATAAAAAGGACAAATAATAACGTGACCAATACACCATACTCGATGGAAAATCATTGATGTATAATGCTCCTGTTCCGTACAAACCAGAGTCCATTTCGGCATAACCTAAAAATGCTTGGAAAATACGCAACAAAGTAATAGAAACGAGTGTGAATAAAAAAAGAAAATGGGTGTCTTTTTCTATTAATTGTTTGATGTTTTGTAGAATTTTCATTATTTCTTATTTAATAATTTTGAAACAAAAATAAAATTAAAAACCATTGTAAAAGGTATTACCATATACGAAAGCAATGTTTTATTCCAATCAGGCAATGTATATGTAAACAGATTTAATATCAATAAACCTAACACCATACTGAAAAGGTATATCACATAATACCAAAAAATAGCTGTTGATTTTGCTTTAACCTTAAAAACAAGCAAACTATTTAATACAAAAGAAACTAAAATTGATAGGATATAGGCTATGGTATAGGCAATATACACATTCATGTAAAATACTTCGTTAAATAGATACATGAGTAACATCGAAAATAATGTAACTATGATACCCACTACAGAAAAACCCGTAAAACGTTGGATAATTTTGTTTGAAACCAGCGTATGAATGAATTGCATATACAATAATTATTCGTCTTTCTTCTTAATAATATATCCTGGTCTATTTTTTACCTCCTCGTAAATTCTCCAAATATATTCGGCAATAATACCCAGTGAAAACAGAATAATTCCACCAAAAAACATAATCAAAATAATAGTAGAAGTCCATCCCGTAGTAGGAACACCCCAAAAAGCGGGATTACCCCACAAACGAATATAGGTATAAAACACAATACCAATTACAGCCACTAAAGAAAAGAAGATTCCTAATCCACTTATGAATTTGATTGGAAAAGTCGAGGAAGACAGAAAAACATCTTTAGCTAATCGTACTTTTTTCTTAAAAGACCATCTTGATTTCCCTTCATTTAAACCTAATGGTCTTTCATAGGGTAAATAAACTGGAGAAAAACCTATTCTAAAAATTTCAGGAACAACAGCGGTATTGATTGGATGAATTTGTTGGTTTAAGATATCAATTACTTCCCTATCTATAAAAGCCAAATCTGCCCCTCCTTCTGGATAAGTTATTTCTGATAAAGCATTAATTATTTTATAATAACTAGTAGAAAAAATTCTGCTAAAAAATGGATCATCTCGTTTAATACGGTTTGGGATAATCACCTTATGCCCTTTTTCCCACAAACGATACATATCTACAATTGTTTGATAAGGCTGTTGTTCGTCATCTGGAATGGCAAATGCACACGAACCCTTCGATACACTTAAACCCGCAAACCAAGAGTAATTGCTAGTGTAGTTTCTACTTAATTGATAAGCGAACACATTATTGTACTGTTTTTCTAAATCCAACGCAATATCAAAAGAAGTATCCGTAGACCCATCATCCATAATAATAAACTCAAACGGGATATTCTCTTGAGCTAAAATAGCACTGACATCATTATAACAAGAAATTATACGTTCTTTACTAAAATAGGATAATAAAATGATTGATAAAAGTTTATTATTTTCTGTGCCCATTATTAAAAAGCATTAATGGTATTAATAATTGATTGTATTTCATTATCATCAAGTACTGGACTCATTGGTAAACTTAATTCTTGCTCATGAATGAGTTCTGTAATAGGGAAATGCAACTGATTCCATTCGCTATAACAAGCCTGCTGATGTGGCGGTATAGGGTAATGGATAATAGTTTGAATACCATTGTCTAATAAATATTGTTGCAATTCATTGCGTCTATGTGTGCGAATGGGAAATAAATGAAATACATGAGCATCCCAGTCGCTTATTTGTGGCAATATAATATCTGGGTGGTTTATGCCTTGAAGGTATTTTTTGGCTACCTCTTTTCGCAAAGCGGTATCAGAATCCAGATATTTCAATTTTACCGACAATACGGCTACTTGTATTTCGTCTAATCGGCTATTTCGTCCTGTATATTCAAACACATATTTTTTGCGAGAACCATAGTTTGCCAAAGCTCTTACTGTATCTGCCAACACATCGTCATCAGTGGTAACAGCACCTGCATCGCCAAAAGCACCTAAATTTTTTCCCGGATAAAAACTATGCCCCGCTGCATCGCCCAACGAACCTGTTTTTTTCCCATTATACAAACATCCATGTGCTTGTGCGTTATCTTCTATTAATTTTAAGTTGTATTGTTTACAAATATCAGCAATCTTTTGTGTATAAGCACATTGTCCGTATAAATGGACTATCATAATGGCTTTGGTGCGTTTCGTAATAGCTTTTTCGATGAGTGTATCATCTATTTGTAAGGTATCTAAAGATGGCTCTACCAATACTGGCACTAAGTTGTTTTCTGTAATTGCCAATATAGAAGCTATATAGGTATTAGCAGGTACAATTACTTCGTCGCCTTCTTGCATCACACCCATCTCTATATAGGCTCTCAATATCCAAATAAGAGCATCAAGCCCATTTGCTACACCTATGGCATGCTTGGTAGTGGTATAGGTAGCATAGTCTTTTTCAAACTGTTCGTTTTCTTTGCCTTGCAAATACCATCCCGAATTAACTACTCGCTGTACAGCAAGGTGTAGTTCATCTTGGTACTTGGCTGTAATTTTTTGTAAGTCTAGGAATTTTATCATAATCATTAAATTTCACAGTGTTTCTAGTGTATTCATAGTGTTTCTCAGTGTTAAATATATCACAAAGAAACTCTTTTAATCCCATTTTTTAAACTTTTTACATTAAAATTTATAAGTAAACCTACCTTCTTTTCAGAAAAACGCAAGTAGGTCAGTACCTGTGCTAGGTGAATATCGTTTAATTCACTTACTGTTTTTAATTCTACAATTACCTCATTTTCAACTAATAAATCAATTCGATATCCACAATCTAATTTAACTTCTTCATAAATTAGTGGTAGGGGCATTTCTTCATTTACTTTCAATCCTTTTTTCCTTAGTTCATATCCTAAACAACTTCGGTAGGCAGATTCTAATAAGCCTGGTCCTAACGCTGAATGAATTTTATATGCCGAATCTAGTATTTCATGAGTAATTCTGTTTATTTCCATATATAAATATTTATTACACAGTGTAACTCCGTGTAAACACAATATAACACTGTGCAATTTTACAATTTTCTAATAAAACGTGCCGGATTCCCTACCCAAAGTTCATTAGCTGGTACATCTTTTGTTACCACACTTCCCGCTCCTATCATGGCATTTTCTCCTATTGTAACACCTGGCACAATACATACGCCACCACCTATTGATGCTCCTTTTTTAATAATTATTCGTTCGTATTCATCAGGATGTTGTTTAGAGCGCGGATATGTATCGTTGGTAATGGATACATTTGGACCAACAAAGACATTGTCTTCTAAAATTGTCCCTTCGGGTACTTCAACATAACATTTAATAGTAACATTGTTTCCAATGGTAACATTATTTTCTATTAAGACTCCAGCACAAATATTGCAATTTTCTCCAATAATAGCATTAGGGAAAATTACACAAAACTGCCAAATATTGGTTGATGTAGGAATGTTTTTATTCATACAATCGGCTAATGGATGTATCATCGTTTTTTTAATATTTTAAAATCAGTATAATGCCTAATATAATCATCTTCGGAATACCTATGAGAAGCAATAACCAAACAAATAGCTCCAGATGAAAAATTTTTCAGCTCACGCCAAATACCTGGTACAATAGTCAATGCTTGATAGGGTCTATTAAGCGTTACTGTTTTTTTATAATTTCCATCATCTAATTCTACGTCAAAAGAACCACTTACAGCAATAATCCATTGTTTTAAATCTTTATGAGCATGCCCGCCTCTTTCTTCACCTCCAGGTATATCGTATAAATAATAGATACGTTGTATGCCAAACGGTAAGTTTCCATATGATTCTAAAACAGTCATATTTCCTTTAACACGATGGTTTTTGTCAAGATACACTAATTGGCATTGATTAATGGTTGATATCTCTCCTGATATATTTGCATCTATATTCTTTTGTTCTACTATATTTGTATTTTGGATTCCATTACTCAAGTTAAATGTTTTTTCTTTAAAATGAGAAATATCTCTAATATAATCATTAGCATCATAATGCGTTGAGCATAAAATCAATGCTACAGCATTTGTCGAAAAATTGTGTAAATAACGCCAATGTTTTGCGGGTAAATATACTCCATAATAAGATCTATTTAAGGAAAATGTTTGCGTTTCTTCCCCGTTATCAACAACCACATCAAAGCTACCTGATAGAGCAATAATAACTTGTTCTTGTTGATTAAAAGCGTACTCTCCTCTTTTTTCTCCTCCTGGCACATCATATATCCAATAACATCTTTTGATTTCAAAAGGAATATGATTGCATCCCTCGAAAAATGAAAGGTTTCCACGTTCATCCACTATTTTGGGGAATTGAATGATTTGAGCTTGCATATTATAATCTTATATGTTCATAAATATAAAACATTACCTATTATTGTGATTATACTGTATCCATAAAACTACGTTGTACCTTGTTGAATACAACTATACCAATAGTTAGTAAAACTATCATAAAACCAAAGCTATACCCTAGTGTTCCCCAACTAAATGTACCAACACCTAGCATACCATATTTATATGCCTCAATTACGCCAGTCATTGGATTTATTTGCATAACCAATTGTATGGTTTTGTTTGTAATGGTACTAAGAGGATAAATTACAGGTGTAGCATACATCCATAATTGTACAAAAAAAGCTAACAACATGGTTAAGTCACGATATTTAGTGGTCAAAGAAGAAAAAAGAATTCCAAAACCAAACGCTAAACCTGCAACTATAAGCAGTAAGATTGGAAACAACAAAACATATATGTTGGGCATAATATGAATATCTGTCAACACAACATAATACAAATAAACAGCAATAAAGAGACTAAGTTGAATAAAAAACCTCACCAAATTTGATGTTACTACTGAAAAGGGAACAATTAATCGTGGAAAATACACTTTTCCAAATATATTCGCATTGGCAACAAAGGTATTGGAAGTTTTATTTAAGCAATCAGCAAAATATTGCCACATACTGATACCTGCTAAATAAAACAAAGGTTGTGGTAAGCCATCTGTGCTAATACCTGCAATTGCACCAAAAACAATCATATACATGATAGTGGTTAAAATGGGTTGCACAAAAAACCATGCGGGTCCTAATACAGTTTGTTTGTATTGTGTGATAATATCCCTTTTTACAAACATCGAAAATAAATCTCTGTATTGCCATATTTCTTTAAAATCAACACTTAGAAGCTTATTTTTAGGTTTGATAACCGTTGTCCAATTTTCCATAATCTATTATTAAAATTTACTTAATTCCTATACCTTCGTAATGGAATCCAGATTGACTTAATTCTTTTTTATCGTAAATATTTCTACCATCAAATACTACTGCTTGTTTCATGGCTTTGAAAATAACATTCCAAGCAGGCAACCTAAATTCTTGCCACTCTGTTACCAAGGCTATTGCATCGGCATCGTTCACTGCATCGTAAATATCGGTAGCAAAAGTAAGGTTTTTATGATGTATATCAATTGTTTTTACCAATGGGTCAAATAACCTAACCGAACATCCTGCATGTAGGAGGCGTTCAATTAACACCAATGATGGAGCTTCTCTCATATCATCGGTATTTGGCTTAAAGGTTAAGCCCCATATTGCTATGGTTTTTCCTTTTAATTCTCCTTTGAAGAAGGTATTAATTTTTTGGAACAATATGCCTTTTTGTTGTTGATTAACTTCCTCTACGGCTTCTAATATGCGCATAGCATATCCGTTTTGCTTGGCAGTATTTACCAAGGCTTTTACGTCTTTCGGGAAACACGAACCGCCGTAACCACAACCGGGATATAAGAATTTATTTCCTATCCGTGCATCAGAACCAATGCCCTTGCGTACCATATTAACATCGGCACCAACTAATTCGCACAAATTAGCCACATCGTTCATAAAACTGATGCGTGTTGCTAGCATGGCATTTGCTGCGTATTTTGTCATTTCAGCCGATGGGATATCCATAAAAATGACCCTAAAATTATTCAACAAAAATGGACGGTACAATTTAGTCATCACTTCTTTGGCACGTTCGCTTTCTACCCCTATCACTACCCTATCAGGACTCATAAAATCCTTGATAGCAGCTCCTTCTTTTAAAAACTCAGGATTAGATGCTACATCAAATTCAATATCAACCCCACGTTTATCTAATTCAGTTTGAATAACTGTTCGCACTTGTTGGGCTGTACCTACCGGCACTGTACTTTTAGTAACCAGCAAAACGTAGTTATTCATATTTTCACCAATGGTTTTGGCTACTTGTAGTACGTACTTTAAATCAGCACTTCCATCTTCATTGGGTGGGGTTCCCACGGCACTAAACACAATTTGAACATCATCCAATATTTCAGTTAACTCAGTAGTAAAATGCAACCTACCTGCTTTTACGTTTCTAACAACTAATTCATCTAAACCTGGTTCATAAATAGGAATTATGCCTTCTTTTAGATTCTTAATTTTCACTTCATCAATATCGACACAGGTTACATCAGTACCAATTTCAGAGAAACATGCTCCTGAAACCAACCCTACATATCCTGTTCCTACAATAGCTATTTTCATAGTGTATTATTTTTTTTTAAATTACAAACGTGCATCTACTAATTCTCTATCTACAAATGCTTTTACATCATAGATGATTGCACCTTGTGTCTTGTATTTGGCAAAATCAAATGCTTTAAATTCATCGTGAGCTACAGCCACAATAATGGCATTGTACATTTTAGTTTCATCTAATTTGCTCACCAAATCAATTCCGTATTCTTCGTGTACTTCTTCGGCTTCAGCCCAAGGGTCAAACATATCTACATTGACACCAAATTCTACTAGTTCTTTGCGAATATCAACCACCTTTGTATTGCGTACATCTGGACAATTTTCTTTGAAAGTTATGCCTAAAATTAGAACATTTGAATCTTTAATGGTATGCCCTTTCTGAATCATTAATTTCAGTGTTTTGCTGGCTATAAATTTAGAAATACTATTATTTACTCTACGACCTGACAAAATCACCTCTGGATGATAGCCTAAAGCTTTGGCTTTGTGTGCTAAATAATATGGATCAACGCTAATACAATGTCCACCTACCAAACCAGGACGGTATTTCAAGAAGTTCCATTTTGTTCCAGCAGCTTCAATTACATCATTGGTGTCAATTCCTACTCTGTCAAAAATTAATGCCAATTCGTTCATAAAGGATATATTCATATCTCGTTGTGCATTCTCAATAGCTTTAGCTGCTTCTGCCACTTTCATATTGGCTGCTTTGTATGTGCCAGCTGTTATAACTGAACTATACAAATTGTCGACAACCTCTGCAATGGCAGGAGTTGAACCCGATGTGATTTTTCTAATTTTGGTTAAAGTGTTTACTTTATCACCCGGATTGATACGTTCGGGCGAATAACCACAAAAGAAATCCTTATTGAATTTTAATCCTGATTGTTTTTCTAACACAGGCACACAATCTTCTTCTGTACAACCAGGGTATACAGTTGATTCATAGATCACTAAATCTCCCTTTTTTAACACATTACCAATCATACGAGATGCTGAAATAAGGGGTGTTAACACTGGATTATTAAATTCATCAATGGGAGTTGGTACGGTTACAATAAAGGTGTTAAAATTTTTTAAATCTTCTTGAATAGATGAAAAAGACAAGCCAATTTGTTCATTTTTTTTATACAAATCAGTGGCTATTTTCATTCCCTCCAAATCAGCTTCCAAAGTTGAATATTCTCCAGCTTGTAACTCTTCAATACGTGCTGCTTTAATATCAAATCCAAGAACACGGTATTTTTTACCAAATTCAATAGCCAAAGGAAGTCCAACGTACCCTAAGCCTATTACTGCGATTTTTTTGTCTTGTACATTCATGTTAATAATGATTAGTGATTAGTGATTAGTGGTGAATGTTTAGTGATAAGTGTCAATTAAACATCATCTTCTAAATCATCAAAATAAACACCGTTATTATCTTTGTAATTATTGTATAATAAATTGGTATAGTAAGACTTGCCGTATTTAGAATAATTGCTATACGAAGTAGCGTATTCTAATTTTCTTATATTTACATCATTAAATAAAACATGGACATTCGGTATTTTATCTTCTTGCAATTGCGTAATTGTCTTTTTAAATAAGGGCTTATTGGTTCGCTCACAACGCACTACATAAATGTTTAAATCCATTTCATTTATAATAGCATAGGAATCGGCTACTAAACCAATAGGAGGAGCATCAAATATAATAAAATCATATATTTCTTTTAATTCTTTGATTAATTCTTTCATTTTTTGCGATTTCATTAACTCTCCTGGATTTGGAGGAATGACTCCTACCGTCATAATATCAAACTTGTAATTTGATTTTTTGATGATAGCCTCAGATAAATCAATTTGCCCTGCCAAGTAATTACTTAATCCTTTATTTTCTGGTAATGATAAGGTGGCCGAAACACTGGGTTTGCGTAAGTCAGAGTCAATTAAAATTACTTTCTTCCCCGTCATGGCAAAAATTGCAGCCATATTTACCGAAATATAGGTTTTTCCTTCTTCAGAGTGGGTTGATGTAAACATCATGGTAATATTTTTCTTTTTTCCAACCAAAAACTCTAGCCTTGTGCGTACAACCCTAAAAATCTCTGCCATGGCAGAACGTGGGTAGGCATCTACAATAACAGGAATATTCTTTGATGTATGACGAATAACACCAATAATTTGGTAGGCTCTACGAGATAAGTGCAAGATTTCATTCTCAGAACGAATAAATGGATACATAAATTCTTTGATTCCAACAAAAGCCAAAGGGATTAACAAGCCTATCAATAAAAACGTACTGTAATTACTTCCTTTGCTTGCACCATTGGTAACTCCCGTTAATCGAGCTCTATCCAAAATAATATTATCAGGCGAGTTCGACGCTTTTAGTATTTGTGCATCTGCTCTTTTTTGTAATAAAAACGAATAATAATTATCGTTTACCTTAAACTTACGCTCAAAATTGAGTAATTGTTGTTCTTTTATTGGTAATACTTGTATTTGAGCCTGCAACTCAGCCATTCGTTTGTCAAAATCAGCTTTTTCAATATTAAAACCAACACGTATATTGCGTAATGCTTCAAACATCTGCTCTTTTATATTCGATAAATCACGAGTATACTTAGCATACAAGGGACTTCTTTCTCCTACCTCTTTCTTCTTGAACATTACTTCAGTAAAATCTTTAACTAGTAATGTTAATGTAGGTTCATTTACCCCTAAACTTGTAGGAGCAATCAGGGAGCCATCCTCAATGTTCTTTTCAAGATAATTCGTTAAGTATTTAATATAGGAGTCCTTTAAACGTAATTCTGTTTCTTTTGTTTCTAAAGCTCGATATTTAGCAGACAATTCAGTACTTGAATTAGCTGCTACCATAAAATTATCTGATTTAAAGTTTTGCAATGCTCTTTCTGAGACACGCAACGAATCTGATATCGTAATCATTTGTGAATCAATAAATTCAATTGTTTTTATTGCTGCATCATTTTTTCGAGCTAAGCCTTCTGCTAAAAACGCATCACACAAAGCATTTAGAAAATCACAATCCCGTTCATGCACATTGCCAGTAATGGATACTTCTAATACTGAAGAGCCCTCCATCTTAAAGGCAAATGTTAAGCGATCATGTAGCATACAAGCTAATTTATCTAAATCCCTAAAACCAAAATACAATTGAAAGCGGTTACGATAAAAATCAGACTTATGAATAGTAATAAAGAAAAGAGACGTTTCTAGCTGTTTTCCATATTCTCCTTTAACTGTAAATTCTGCAATTTGTTTATTGCCAGCATATGTTATTAAAAAATCTTTTCCATTTCCTACATCCTCTAAAAAGAATTCTTGTTCATATCCATTAGGCGATATAAATAACTTTTCAATGAAAACAGGAGATTTTTTGTATAAATTTGTTGAAGTAAAACGTCCTCGTGTATAGTATTCTATATGTAAATCTTGTAAATTATCTACTACCTTTTTGATTAAGTCCAAAGAACTAAACATTACAATTTGATTGTTTACATTTCTATATCCTCCTTGTACACTGAATCCTTCCATAAAAGCTTGTTGGCTCCTGTTGAAACCTCTATTTGCTTCTTCAATAATAACCAAAGCTGACGAACGATAAATAGGAAACCAGCTTTTATTTTGAAAATAAGCTACAGTAAGAAACATACTGATAGATATGAAAAAAAGATACCAGTTTTTTAAAATCCGAATAATCCATATTTTAATATCAAAAGAAGAACTTTCATTTTCTTCATTAAAATTATTTTGAGGTACGTTATTTTCCATAAAAATATATTAAAATAATCCCATGATTAGCAGTAAAAAAGACAACGTACTGGTAATACTGGTAATTGTAGATGAATAATCGGTTACTTTAAAAAAATCGCCTTTTATTGTAGAAACATAAATTAGATCGTTTGGCTGAATGTAATAAAATTCGGAATGGATGATGCTTTCTGTACGAATAT
Source organism: Bacteroidales bacterium (assembly GCA_012519885.1). Taxonomy (GTDB): domain Bacteria; phylum Bacteroidota; class Bacteroidia; order Bacteroidales; family Paludibacteraceae; genus JAAYPI01. The sequence goes on along the minus strand of JAAYPI010000090.1, from coordinate 1,919 downwards.
CAAATTCCTTGATGATGGGTGGAGACATGGCATCTTTTTGTCGAATTATCCTCACACGCTGCCTGTCGGCATTTATAGGTATATTTCCGGCTAATGATAAGGCTTGAAACAAGTTTAGTTTTTCTTTGTACATGGGAAATTTGCCTTGTTTCCCTTCAGTTATGAGATAAAAAGAGTCATTTGATAAACCTAACTTTACGGTAGCATCTGGTGCAAATTCACGAACTTGTAGCTCAATTTTTTTCGCAGCTTCTCTTACCGTCAACCCTGCTACATGAATACCAGAGATAAACGGAATATCAATGGTTCCATCAGCAAATACTTTGTAAGAAATAGGAGTAGCACCTGCTTGTCCATCTTTAAAAAAAGCAACTACCTCTTCGTTAATGCTTAATACTTGCATGGCTAGCTCATCGTTTGGTTGTATGCGGTAATACGTGTATTCGGTTTCTTCGTATTGGGGCATATTTCCCCCTTCTTGCAAATAAGCGGTTGACTTGTTTGTAATACATGAAGCCATACTAAAAAAGACAAGTATTAGTATCACTAAATGCTTATATGTTATTGTTTTGGTATCCACAAATCTATTAATTTCCAAACGAAAAACCCAAATGATATCGTTGTTGTTGTTGTTGTTAATACTGTCATAAAGTTATTTAAGCGAAAAAATTGACCATCGAAATCAGGAACATATATCACATCATTCGGTTTAACATAATAAAAATCAGAATGGATAATATCTTTACTTCTCAAATCAAAAGAATAAATTGTAGATCCTTGTGCAGTTTCTCTCACAATTTTCACATCAGATCGTTTCGCATACGAACTTAATCCATGCGACATTGCCAAGACCTCAAATATATTGGTATGCTCTTTTACTAATTGAACTCTAGATGCACCTGTATTTGTTAAAACATTCACATAGTTGTTTACTAATCGAACATCAACTGAACAGTCTTTTACATACTCACTTAGTTTTTCTTCCAATAAAACTTTGATTTCACGGGTAGTTTTATTTGCAACAGATACAGCACCAAGATACGGGAAATCAATAGTTCCATCATCATAAACGGTGTAGGATGTAACGCCTTTTATAGGAGAGGTTGTAACGTTTCCTGAACTAGATGAACTTGTTGTTGATAATTGAGGGTTAAAAATACGTTTAGAATCAGGATTTAATGTCAAAACGCGTATATATAATTCATCATTAAACTGGATTTGATAATCAGAAGGAAAAATAGCTTCAGAGTATGATGGAATAACGCCATCAGGTTCTTGAAAATAATGCGTTTTTCTTGGTGTAACACAAGAAAACAACAACAAACTTATTATAAATAAGACTAATGTTCGCATCAATACAAAATTTGATTATAAACCGCTACAAATGTAGTTGTTTTAGAAGACTTACGCAAAAATTTAATATTAAAAAAATTGGGTTATCTATTTCTAACTATGTAATATGCTAAGTTTATAAATTAAAATCAGTATTTCATTACTATAAAATCAGTAAGTAGCTTATTCTTCTAAAAATTTTAAATACTTTTGTTTTTTAATTTTAATTACAAATATAACTATATGAAAATAAGTCAATTACATTCTTTTTTACAAAAAATATTCACAAAATATCCTTTCTCAATAGTATTTGGAACGATATTACTGGGATTTTTTCTGTTTGGTGGTGACTCTTGGTTAGAGAAATCATTACTTTTAAAAAAAAATAGAATATATTTTATCTTACATATTAGGGCTAATTAGTTCTTCCCTTTTACAATTATTAGGATTTGATGTGTCATATAATGTGTTAATCCAACATATTGGAATTGCAGAAAAAGAAGATTTTTCAATAATTCCCTTTGTTTCAGTAAAATATTATATTATTATAGTTTGTGTCTTTTCGTTCTTTTTCAGAAACAAAGAAA
>JAAYPI010000012.1 GCA_012519885.1 Bacteroidales bacterium | reverse complement strand
TGTCACCGGCGTTGTCATGCTTTTGATATCCGAGATGTTCTTCCATCTCTGCTTCAAATATTTCCTGAAGCGTGTCTTTAAACAGATCCCTAATTTTTTCATGGATGTCGTCAACAGTAGTACACTCTTTGGCCAGTTCCTTAACAAGCTTTTGCCTTTCGTTTTGCATAAATGATCAACTCCTTAATTGGTAGTATTAACCATTTACACAAATCTAATTATATTCTCCTTGTACCCAAGATTTTTTGCCTTCAGTTAACTTAGCAACCTTTTTGCTGCATTTTTTACATCTGCCCTTCAAAAGTATGCCATGATGATCATTTATGCATTAATAATCATAATTGTTGTTATACCACATTTTGAACAAAACACACGTTGTTGATGAGTAATTGTTGTATGTCTGACGGGATTTTGACCCTTTCTTTTTGCTGCAGCTCGCTAAGCCAAACTTTTTTCTAGTAATCCTCGAGTTTTCGCATTAATTCGTAATACGATATGATAGGGAAATTAAGCTTCTTATACCTAGAGGTAAATAGTTTGTTAGTCACCATGTATGGGATAACTTCATAGTCTACAGTTTCTAATTTCAACACAGATGTAACTTTACTAAGATTATTACTTATGTAGTCAATCCTTCTATGAAATTTCTCATCGTACTTATTTTGATAGAAAAAGTCCTTTTGTTGCATTTGGTCCTCGTAAATAGACCCAACTTTTTGAAGAACCTTGCTTTCAATAAGCCAGATTTCTTTTTTCGATTGATTAACAGCAATAACATCATAATCACCTAAGTAATCCGGGAAATCGCTATGGGGAAATCTTGACGCCAAGTCGACTTCTGGAAAAACAGGATAGAATCCCCTTTTTATAAATGCACCAGCTATATCTTGCACCATCTCATCTTCATATCTTTTTTTCCATTTTGCGAGCACTGTTTTCACGTTTTCTAAACCTATTTCAAACGGCAAATACCACTCTAAAAAGCCGCTTTTCCACGATGTAGCCAGTTGTTTCATCACGACGGGTGAGAATATACACTTATCTTCTTGCATTATTATAGGTTTAACATCAAATCTGTTGTCACGCTTCTCACGTTCCCAGACCGGTAAAATATCATGAATTTTACCGGTCAGGAATTTAAGTTTATCGCAATCAAGTGTTATAAAACTCAGAGCATTTTCAGCTTTTTCCTGATCACACTCTTTAGGCTCTATAAAAAGTTTAAGAAAATCATTAATTAAATCGTCTTTTTTGGCTTCAAATACATTTGGATAAACCCCTTTAACAAAGGGCTTCCCCACAACTTCTAATTGTAAGTATTCGAGTAAAGATATCAATATGCCTAGTTCTACGCCGGTATCTGCTAAAAGGGCGCTTGCGCATTGAAGCAAATATTCTTTATCTGTTTCATCATTTTTTATTGTGTAATCTTCCTGCTTATACTTCCGCAGAAGCATTTGCTCATATTGTAGTTTACTAAATTTAGATAAAATAGTATCAATCTTGTATTCACTATCAATTTTAATAGATAAATCAAAATCCGTAAAATAGCATGTATCGGCATTGTTTTGTAGCACAACAAGCCAGTCAGCAAAAGCCAACAGATTTTCAAATTCATCTTTTTTACAGTCGGAAATATTGTCCCGATGTTGAATTGCGAGATTACTTTCTAAAAGATATTGAGCCGTTCTCAAATTGCGTCTGTACTCTTCTCGAATGTTCCTTGTTTTCTCTTCAAATTCTTGTTGAACAGAGGGCTCCAAATCTCTAAAGCTTGCGTACCGCTTGAGATTAATAATTATTCCATGCAATTGAGTAGCGTAATAGTTCAAAGCTTTTTTGTGCAAGTTATCTTTGTTGTATTGTGAAATTTGATCCTCAAAAACTCTTACAATAGCTGTTTGCATTTTTCTAATAACATGAGTTGCCGCTTTACCACGATACTCTCCAGGCTCTATCCCTGCTTCAAAACAAACTTTTGCAATTTCTTTCCTTGCTTTCGCAAAGTTCTGCGCTTCTATTTGGATAATAGGTGCCATATCAGAATAATAATCTTGTTCGACAGTAAAAACGCCAACTTCTTTTTTTTGGGATGAATCTTTATTAACGATCGCTTCCAACTCTGAAAAATAAGACCCTATATATTTTTTCAAAGGATCTATTAACTCTAAAAAATATGCAGATTCTACACTTTTATCTTTAGCGTTCATAATCGCAGATAGCAGTACGTCCAAGTTTACAGCGTATCTAATAATTATCGTATCTGTATTAACATAAATATCACTATAGACATATTTCTTGTTTCTATCTAAAAGTAATCCGGAATGGTCAACGTTTTTCGCATAATGCATAGGCATAAACAAAATTTGCAGTACTTTGCCATGAAGAAATGGAAATGTGCCAAGCTTTTCCCCATATCTGTTAAAAAGTCGTTGATTCAATTCGTCAATTGTTATGAGTGCAGTATATTTATTCGGTGTGAAATCTTCTTCCTTAAAAAATTCAACATTATGTGCAAGAAAAAGAAATGTTGAACATCCAATCATCTTTCCCTCACCGCCAAAACCAAAGCAGCCTTTATGTTCGAAATGAGAATACCCCAAATCGCTCTCCTTAACTTTCCAGCTAAGTGGATTAGCAAACATTTTGGATTGTAGACCAAACGGATAATTAGCTAAATCTTTTACATAGTATTGGAATACATAATCATCTGCAGTTCCATGGGGAACTGAAATTAGATCATACTCAATTGCGCCCGATGCAATATTATAATTCGCATTTTTCCAGATAAAAAACAGATTGCTCTTTCCGCCAAAGGACATGATTTGAGCTTTATTTGTTCTGTTATATTCGATAAAATCTAACAACTCATCAAAATCTTTCATAAATCCTATCATATAAATTAAATCTAGCGCAGTGCATGAGAACCTCTCTCCGGCTTCACCCCAAAAAACTCCATGGGCGGTTATATCGGTGAACGGTTCAATCAGCAAAAAATGAACTGACATTTCAACCGGAACATTAAATGCATATCCCCCATGCAGTTCTTTTCTATAATACGTTTCGCAAAATCGCAACTGATTTCTTTTATGCAATAAATTAATTGCATTAATTTCAGCGTCAATGCTATTATCGCTATCAAAATCACCTTTATTTATGGCAATCAACACTCTATCGCTGCTGACAGTCATAAATGCTAGATGATTGTCCGTGTAGGGTTTTCCTGTATTCCTATCAACAATTCGAGGTGCAATGAGGACTCGCGAGCGAGTACTATTTGAAAAATTGAAGGTATTTTCTATCAACTCTCCTATTGTCAAATTGATATGGCGATAATATTCTTCTTTTGTTGCAACGGAAAGAAGCCTTTTGTAGAAATCAACCAATATTGATGTATTATATAGTGGATAACAATTTCCCATATAAACAAAGAAATGCCGCATTTCAATTGGGCATTTTTTATATCCCATTATTTGGAATACTCTTTTGGCATGTTCTGAAAACTCTTTGGAATCAAATAGATTATTGACTGCTTGCCAAAATTGTTCTGAAGGGAGTTCAAACGTAATATTATAATTTTCATTAGATGAAGAAATGTTGCTGCCAGCAAGCTCATTTATTATTTTACAGTTATAACGCAATATGGCTTTTAGGTCTTTTGTCATTTCAAGGACTTTTGCAAGTACAGGAAGAAAAATCATCACAGCATATACCTGCTCGTGACCAGTGCCGAGGATTACCGGATAACTTTCACCATCAACAATAATTTTAACTTCGCCAAAGTCATTTAGTATTAAATCTTCTCTATTTGTGATCGGTAGATAGACAGCAATGGCATCAAAAAAAGCTTTAAACTCCGAATACTCCTTAATACTTTTATTACCAAACTTCTTAGCATTACTTATCGCTTGGTTGAGTGTTAATGCTTGGGCCAATGCCGACCGATTATTTGCCCAAGAGTTGATACAATAAATGGCCCTTGTAACATCATCAATGTTATACCGTGAGATAATTCGCTCAAGTTTCTTTGAAGTAGCTTGAATATATTTATAATCTGACATAGAATCCTCTATCGGCACCGTATTTACATTGGAGACTTTACGTATGGTTTTATTAATACAGCACTTTTTATACTTCTTTCCGCTCCCGCAAGGACACGGGTCATTGCGGCCAATCTTCATCTTTCAGGCCCTCCTGCCAATCAGTATTGGACTGACAATTTTCCGGCTATTTCATCACACCTCACCTTAAGGGTAATGTATTGATTTACTTATTTGTTGGATGCCACTTATTTAAACCCAGAAGAGTCGGTACTCTGGCTCTTCTAGCCCCTCGATTTTGGGTATTATCATGCTGGTAAGAGGAACGAACATATCTAAATAGAGAAGTTTAAGATGAAATATCTCCTGTTCGCCATCCAACCTAACCACTTTCATTTGTATGTTCTCGTTCAATTCGTTTCTCGTGAACCCATGTGTGACAAAATACGATGCCATATCTATTTTTTCTCGTTGGAGGTACCACCACTTTCCAGTCTTTTCGCCTGTAAGAGCAAAGTGTCGGGCTTCGTCAAATTTAGGGCAAAACACATCCTTGCTATTGTCCCATGCAACTACTTCGATTCCCATTTTTAAAAGGAAGCGACAGATCATGTCCGGTTTGAGAGGATGAGCAAGCAACCGAAACTGCGTCTTTTTTCCTTCTAGTACTACTTTATCAAAATATGGAGCTGGGTCATAACCTAGAATCCCTGGCAGAAAAGATGCATAGATCTTCCCCTCCCAACTTTTGAACCATGGGGCCTTGCCCTTCTTTGTAGGTATACCGATAAACACGCGAAAAAAGGAAAAGGGATAATCACCAAGAGCCTGCTGTTCGATTTCAGAACCGAATCTGTTCTGACAAGAGTTACAGAATAGCCCTTCCGGTAACACAGCCCAATCGCCACCACCGAGAGATTCAGGGAGAACGTGTTCACGTGTTGTAAATAACCCTGATGTTGATTTACAAAAGATGCAACATGACATTCCTTTTGTATTCTCAGTAGCATCTAACGTCATAAAAGTTCGCCCATTTCTTTCTGAGTTTTAGTATATCTGCTTTAGCTTTCTGGACCTGGGCAACAAGGAAAGTTAAAGCTGTGAGGGACATGGTACAAAGAGATCTTCCTGTCCCTCTTTTCATTACCTAAAACGGTGCACCCGGGTCTGTTAAAAGCTCTGGACGAAATTTGGCCCCTTAGTCTGCGTATCCGCTGCTGGGTTCACAAATTGATAAACGTTTTAAGTCAAATTTTCATCCGGCTTATACTAAATCAAAATACCTTTCAAAAATTTCTGTTATTTTCTCAATTACAGTCTGTTTTTTATTTGCACGCCCACCCCCAAATCGAGACATTGGGGGCAATATCTTGTCTATATCCATGCCGGTTGTTTTTAAGACACCATCTCTAAATGAGTTGTTAATAAATGTTCTTGTTTCTTCTGGCTTCAATCTTTCTGTTTTAATTATTTCTTCCAGATCAGCTTCCTTATGAGCGCTAACAAAGCTTCTCCAGTCTCTTTCAACATCCGTGTTAACATTCACTGTATTTATAAACGCTTCAATAAGCTCTTTTTTATTTCTAAGTTGCATACTGGAGCCAATGGCTTTATTAACATCTACCAAAATACTCTTATCTTGGCAATTAGACTTGCGATATTTTTCTACCATCATGAGAATGTAGTCGATGTTAACTTCGATTTGTTTTACTAACTCTATTTCGAATACAATATCATCGTTTATGTCTTCTTTATCGACATCCTTATATCTTCTATAATCTTGATATAGATCAAGGTAAACACTCTGGTAATCCTGGAAATCTCGGTCGCTTAAGATTTCATTGCCCTGGAACTCATCAAAAGAAGTAAGAATGTTTTTCAGCCTTAAAAGTGCTCCATAATGTCTTATGAAATTTTTCTGTTTTTCTTCTCCTACAATGGGTTGACCAAGAGGATAAGTGGTTATCAATTCATCTATCATTTCCTTGTATCCTTGATAATACTTATCCTTTTCTTTATAACCATTATAATACTCGTCATATGTTTTTAGTAAAACTATACTCTTGGCATCCTTGTCCCCAAATAGCGCAATAGCTTTGTCTACTTCTTCTTTTAGATCACGGAAACAAACTATATTGCCGAAAGTTTTTACGCTGTTTAATATTCGGTTTGTCCTAGAAAAAGCTTGAATTAGTCCGTGCTGTCTTAAATTTTTATCTACCCAAAGGGTGTTTAAAGTCGTGGCATCAAAACCTGTTAGGAACATATCAACTACTATAAGCAAGTCTATTTCACGATTTTTAACCCGCATTGACACATCTTTGTAGTAGTTTTCAAATTCGTATGAAGAAGTATCATAATTCGTCTTAAACATTTTATTGTAATCATTTATTGCATCCTCTAGAAAGTCCCGGGAAGTTTTATCTAGTTTGTCAGCATCAAAAGATACATCTTCCATAATGTCATCTTCGTCTTCATTTGGGTTATAACTATATATAAGAGCGATATTAAGTGGGTAGTTTCGTTCTTTTGTTTGTTTTTTAAACTCTGTATAGTATTTCATGGCCATTGGAATCCTGCTTGTTGCCAAAATAGAGTTAAACCCTGCTACTCGTTGACCCTTGTGGGAATAATGAGTGTTGCGCTTTGTCTTCTGATCAAAATGATCTAACACATAGCTCACTATATCTCGAATACGTTCTGGTGCTTCTAAAGCTTTTTGCTTATCAATAGCTCTTACTTTTTTATCTTCGATATCGTCTTTTATTTTCATCGTGTCAACAAAATCTATCCTGAAAGGTAACACATTTCCGTCATTTATAGCGTCTACAATTGTATATGTGTGCAATTTATCCCCAAAAGCTTGTTCCGTAGTTTTTAATAAAGGATTCCCACCACTAAGTGCATTAACTGCAAATATGGGTGTTCCTGTAAAGCCAAAAATATAATAATTTTTAAATGACTTTATTATCCTATTATGCATCTCTCCGAACTGGCTACGATGACATTCGTCGAAGATAAAAACAACATGCTTGCTATAAATGTCATGCTTTTTGTTTTTCTTGATAAGTACATCCAGCTTCTGAATAGTGGTTACTATAATACGGTGATCAGGGTTTTCTAGTTGTTTTTGTAATATTTTCGTAGAAGTATTGCCGTTAGCTGCGCCTTTTTGGAACCTGTCATATTCTTTCATGGTCTGGTAGTCTAAGTCTTTGCGATCTACCACAAATAAGACTTTATCAACATAAGGTAGTTTTGTTGCTAATTGCGCTGTCTTGAAAGATGTTAGTGTTTTTCCGCTTCCGGTTGTGTGCCAGATATACCCGCCGGCATCAATTGTACCGAATTGTTTATAGTTATGTGCAATTTCTATGCGCTGTAAAATTCGCTCTGTGGCAGCAATTTGATAAGGTCTCATTACCATCAACATATCATCGGATGTAAATACGCAGTATTTGGTCAGTATATTTAATAAGGTATGTTTGGTAAAGAATGTTTTTGTGAAATCTGTTAAATCAGGAATTATCCTGTTTTTAGCATCTGCCCAGTAGGACGTGAATTCAAAACTATTGCTTGTTTTTCTAGTGTTACGATCACCAGCCATCTCTCTGATATGAGTATCTCTAGTGGTGTTTGAATAATATTTTGTGTGTGTTCCATTGGAGATTACGAATATTTGAACATATTCGTATAAACCACTTGAAGCCCAGAAGCTATCTCTTTGATATCGCCTGATTTGATTAAAAGCTTCTCGAATAGCGACACCTCTACGCTTTAACTCTATATGAACTAGAGGTAGCCCATTTACCAAAATAGTTACATCATAGCGAGTTTTTCGTCTACCTTCTGTTTCTTCGTATTGATTGATTACCTGTAAGTAGTTATTGTGGATATAATCTTTATGGATTAAATAGATATTTTTGCTTGAACCATCATCTCTTTTGAGTATTTGAATATGGTCCTGCTGGATTTTTCTTGTTTTCTCGACAATACCCTCGTTAGGATTAGAAATGCACTCTTTAAAAAACCTTTTCCATTCATCATCTGTAAAAGTGTAGTCGTTTACTTTTTCAAATTGTTTGCGTAAATTTGTTATCAAATCTTCTTCATTATTAATAGGTAAATATTCGTATCCTCGCGAAGATAGTAACTCAATAAATTCCTTTTCTAACTCCGCTTCACTTTGATAAAATTTGGTACGAGTACTCTGAGGATTGTACTCGGCCACTACAGTATATTCGTTTGTGGAGGCTACTATATTGTATTGGCTCATGATGCCACCTCCTTAAAATCTAAGAGCTTGTCTCGATAATATTCATACTGTTTTTGTCTTGCCTCAATTTCGGCAGATATATTGTTAGTTAAATCATTAATAAGGGGGGTAAAACGGTCTAATATATTAACTATAAGTTGCTGTTCTTTAAGCGGAGGAATCGGTACAGGGAAATTTTCAAGCATATACTTTCTGACAGATGTTACTGATGCATAGACTGCATTTCGCTTAATATAAGACAAAAAACTATTTTTCATATAATAAAAATAATATTTAGGTATAACTTTTTTATCAATAATATGAATCCTATAAGCCCTTTGATGAAGGGCGTACTTTCCCTCAACATAATGAAACACCCTGCCTACCCCAACCCCATCACCAGATGTAATAATTGCGGTTTCATCGAATTCATAGTCGTTTTTATAACGAACTTCCTGTGAGCGAACAAAAAATGGATATTTGCCATCTTCCATTTCTTCATTTGTGTTACTGCTTCCTGTTCCAATTTCTGCTATATCAGCTAACCTTACCCATTTTACATTGTCATTAAATTCCAAAAGTAAGTCCTTATAATATTCATATTGCTGTTTTCTTGCAACCAACTCTGCAGTTAGTTGTTCAATTAATTTAGTGGTAAATTCAGAAAAAGAATCTAGAATTCGTACAATTTCTTGTTGAACTGGAAGAGGAGGTAAGGGAAAAAGAATATTTTTCACGATATTCCAATGACGATTATAACCTCTGTTTGGAATTCGAGCATTACAAAGTGCATAATACAAATACTTTGGTAATATTCTTTCTTTGGCTTTTAATATTTTTAGCCCCTCTGCACCTTGTGCAAATTCAAAATTTACAAACTTAATTTCCCTTGTATGATCACCAAATATAACGTACTCATCTTTTGACAATACAGATGTTTCGTCATCTGTGTAGCCAACAATAAAATTTTGTCCTTGATCTATAATAGGATATTTCCCTTTATCTTTATAATCCTTTTTGTTAATTTTTTTAGAGGCCATTAATGTAGAACAAGCTTGTCCAAACTCTATAAACTCCACTCCATTCGGGGAAAACTTTCGAATTAATTGCTGTAATCTGTTCATGCCTCCACCTCTATTTCTTTAATAATCTTATCAATTTCATCACGTAAAACTTTCTGCATAGCTACAATCTCTTTGATTTCAACATTAAGTTTTATAATATCAATCTTTTCTTTTGTATCCTTCGTTTCTACATAGGCAGAAACTGATAGATTATAATCTATCTTTTCAATATCAGTGCAAGGCACAACTTTTACAAAATGGTCTTGATCTTTTCGCTCAATGTATGCGTTAAGGATGGTTTGAATATTTTTGCTAGTTAATTTATTGTTGTTTGTAACTTTAATAAATTCATTAGAAGCATCAATAAATAAAATATTATTGTCATTCTTAGAACGCTTTAATACCATAATGCAGGTAGCAATACTTGTTCCAAAAAATAAGTTTTCGGGTAATTGTATAATAGCGTCGATGAAATTGTTATCAACTAAATATTTACGAATCTTCTTTTCTGCACCTCCACGATATAAAACCCCAGGAAAACAAACTATAGCTGCTGTTCCGTTTGACGCCAACCAGGAAAGACAATGCATAATAAAAGCTAAATCTGCTTTAGATTTTGGAGCCAACACTCCTGCCGGCGCAAAACGTGGATCGTTTATTAAAACTGGGTTACTGTCTCCTTCCCATTTTATAGAGTAAGGCGGATTTGATACGATTGCTTCAAAAGGTTCATCATCCCAATGTTGAGGATTAGTAAGAGTGTCACCTAAAGCTATATCAAATTTGTCATAATCAATGTCATGTAGCCACATATTGATTCGACAAAGGTTGTAAGTAGTTAAATTAATCTCTTGGCCAAAAAATCCTAGACGGACATTTTCTTTGCCTAAAATTTTAGCAAATTGCAAAAGCAATGAACCACTTCCACAAGCCGGGTCATATACTTTGTTTACATCTTTTTTACCTACAACAGTGATACGGGCCAGTAATTCTGACACTTCCTGGGGAGTAAAAAATTCCCCTCCACTTTTGCCGGCGCTGGAGGCATACATGGTCATTAGAAACTCATAGGCATCTCCAAAAGCATCTATAGAATTGTTTTGAACATCTCCAAGCCGCATATCTCCTATGGCGCTTAATAGCTTTACTAATTTTTTATTACGTTCTTCAACGGTATTGCCTAGTTTGTTGCTATTCACGTCTATATCATCAAATAAACCCTTGAAATTCTTTTCGCTTGGGGTTCCGATTACCGAAGCTTCAATGTTTTTAAAAACCTTTTCTAAAGTTTCGTTTAAGTTTTTGTCATAAGGCGCTCTCTTCCTGACATTTTCAAACAGCTCGCTTGGAAGAATTAAAAATCCTTTTGTTGCCACTAAATCTTCTTTTGCTTGTATGGCCTCTTCATCTGATATCTTAGCGTAGTCAAAGTCAGACTCCCCTGCTTCTCTTTCGCCCTTATTGATAAAATTAGTTAGGTTCTCAGATATATAACGATAAAACAACATGCCTAGCACATATTGTTTAAAATCCCACCCATCAACACTTCCTCTTAAATCATTGGCTATGTTCCAAATAGTGCGGTGCAATTCTGCACGTTCC
>JAAYPI010000089.1 GCA_012519885.1 Bacteroidales bacterium | reverse complement strand
CTACATAGACCTTATGTAGATAACATCATATTAGTATCTCCATCAGGAAAACCAATGAAAAGAGAAACCGACCTAATTGATGTATGGTTTGATTCTGGAGCAATGCCTTATGCTCAACTACACTATCCTTTCGAAAATAAAGAATTAATTGATAAACAGACTAATTTTCCAGCTGACTTTATTTCAGAAGGTGTAGATCAAACACGTGGATGGTTCTTTACTCTACATGCTATTTCTACGATGATTAAAGGCTCGGTGGCGTTTAAGAATGTAGTTTCAAACGGCTTAGTATTAGATAAAAATGGCAATAAAATGTCTAAGCGTTTGGGTAATGCAGTAGACCCATTTAGCACTATTGAAACTTATGGTTCAGATGCCCTACGATGGTATATGATGACCAATGCATCTCCTTGGGATAACTTAAAATTTGATACTGAAGGCATTGAAGAGGTAAAACGCAAACTATTTGGCACCTTATACAATACATATTCTTTTTTTGTTTTATACGCTAATGTAGATGGTTTTGCATACAAAGAACCAGAGGTTCCAATGGAACAACGTCAAGAAATTGACAGATGGATAATTTCTTTGCTTCATTCATTAGTTAAAGAAGTAGATGAAAATTATGCTGATTACGAACCAACACGTGCTGGAAGAGCCATTACTACATTTGTTACAGATAATCTAAGCAATTGGTATGTGCGATTAAACCGCAGACGCTACTGGGCAGGAGAAATGACGCTAGATAAACTAGCTGCTTACCAAACATTGTATACCTGTTTGGAAACAGTGGCAAAACTTATGGCTCCTATAGCTCCATTTTTTGCAGAACGCTTATTTCTTGATTTAAATAGTGTAACACAAAAAGATATTTCAGAATCAATACACTTAGCCCAATTTCCTACTTTTTCAGAATCGTTGATAAATAAACAGCTTGAAGAACGCATGTTTATTGCCCAAACTATCACATCTTTAGTATTAGCTCTAAGAAAAAAAGTAAATTTAAAAGTACGTCAACCTCTTTCCTCTATTATGATTCCAGTATTGGACAATAACATGAAAGAAGACATAGAAGCAGTTAAGGAATTGATTTTAAACGAAGTAAATGTAAAATCAATTCAATTCGTAGACAATTCAGCGGGAATATTGGTGAAACGGATAAAAGCCGATTTCAAAAAATTAGGTCCAAAATGTGGTAAACACATGAAACAAGTATCCACCCTACTACAAGAAATGTCTCAACCACAAATTGCTGAATTCGAAAAGATAGGAAATTATACTTTGTCTGTTGAAAACAACGTAAATATAACTATATCCACACAGGATGTCGAAATCATATCAGAAGACATACCAGGCTGGTTGGTTGCAAACGAAGGTAAAATAACCATTGCATTAGATATAACTTTGACTGACGAATTAAAAGAAGAAGGAATTGCAAGAGAATTGGTAAACCGTATACAAAATATTCGTAAAGCAAATGGGTTTGACATTACAGATAGAATTTCGATTGTAATCGAAAACAATCCTCTCTTTAACCAAGCAATTGAGAATTATAAACAATATATAGCTTCTCAAACATTAGCTAAAAGCATAGAAATTTCGGATAAAATAAACAATGGAATTGAGTTGGAGTTTGAAAATGACAAACTATACCTATTAATTCAAAAAATTGCTTGATATTGATATTTTTTTGAGGAATATATTTTGAAATGTGAAAACAAGGAGTTATATTCGCAGTAAACTTTATATTAAATACTAATACATACAACTATGGGCGAAAAGACTAGATACTCAGATAGCGAATTGGAAGAATTCCGAGCTATTATAAAAGATAAATTAGAAAAAGCATTTGTTGATTACGAACAATTGAAAGCTGCTTTAAACAATTTGGATGGTAATGACACCACTGACACCTCTCCTACTTTTAAAGTATTAGAAGAAGGTGCTACTACTATGTCTAAAGAAGAAGCTGGCAGATTAGCACAACGCCAAATGAAATTTATACAGCATTTACAAGCAGCATTAGTGCGAATTGAAAACAAAACATATGGTATTTGTAGAGAAACTGGAGCGTTAATTCCAAAGGAAAGATTACGTGCTGTTCCTCATGCAACACTTAGTATTGAAGCAAAACAATCAGGGAAAAAGTAAACAAATTAGTTATATTACAAAAATTATCGACAGGGCTGTACTTTATGGTCTTGTCGATATCTTTTTTAGGGTTAAAGTTATTCCTAAGTTCTGTAATTTAAACTGAATAATGATTACCTTTGCAAACTAATGTGGAATAAACGAAATATAAACAACGATATTGTCTATAATTAAGACGAATAAACGATGAAAAAAAATAAGCTTACTATATCCATCATAAGCATTACAATCATTTTGACAATACTGCTTTTAGATCAGATATTAAAAATTTGGATAAAAACACATTTTGCTATTGGCGATGAAATAAAAATTACTAATTTCTTTTATTTGCATTTTATTGAAAACGAAGGCATGGCATTTGGAATGTCTTTTTTTGATAAAAAATATTTAACCCTATTTAGAATAGTAGCATCAATTGGGATCGCATATTACATATACAAATCGATAAAAAACAATAGCGAACAACTATTTATAATATCACTATCTCTAATATTCGCAGGTGCTGTTGGGAATATTATTGATTCTTTATTTTATGGACAAATTTTTACAGAAAGTACGTTATTTTCTAATGCCACTTGGACACCTTGGGGACAAGGATATGCCCCTATTTTTTATGGAAAAGTTGTAGATATGCTATATTTTCCGCTAATTAGTGGAATTTACTGGTCTTGGATACCTATAGTTGGAGGAACATCGTTTACTTTCTTTGCACCAGTATTTAATATTGCAGATGCCTCAATTACTATTGGCGTCATATTAATTCTTGTTTATGAAATCTTTTTTAGCCCATCATCCAAAAAGATTCAATAAAAACATAATAGTATGAAATCACTTATTTTCGTTCTTTCTCTATTTTTTGTAACTAGTACATTTCTTTCTTGTACAAAAGAAGAAAGAGTTCCTTCTTCTGTTATTTCTGAAGAAAAAATGGTTGATATATTGGTTGATGTACATATGGTAGAAGCGATGGCTCGTCATAACCAATTAAAAGACAACAATCAACGTGCAAATATGTACTACAATTATATTCTTGAAAAACACAATATTACACTTAATCAGCTTGATAGCTCTATTTCTTGGTATGCCAAACATCCCACTACCTATATTAGAGTATATGAACAAATCATTCCAAGACTCGAACACTCGTTGGAAATGGTTAGAACAAATGCAAATACGGGTGGACAAGCTTTAAGAACCTTAGATATCTGGGAGAAAAAAAATGAATATCAACTTACATCCCTACAAAATAGCAATGTTCCTTTTCGAATTGAAGAAAACTCTACTATTCGTTTTTCACTTGGAGATGAATTTGTTTTAAAAACAAAATTTTCGTGTAAAAACGTACCATCTTCTTTGCAACTAGTAATGCAAGTTAAAATTCACTTTACCGACTCTACAGAATCGATTTTTGAAAAAAAAATTGTAACTACAAACCCCGACTTTGAGCAAATTTTAAGAATTCAACCCGACTCAAAAAAACAAATAGCAATGATCAGTGGAGATTTATGTTATTTGATAGATAAAATAGATAATCCAATTCCAATAGAGATTCGCATTTTTAATGTAGAAATGGAGCAAATTACGAAATAGCAATGTGTGCATGAAACGAATAGCAGCCCATTATATAGTTGTTTCTAATAAAAGAATATTAAAAAAACACATGATTGTTTTAAACGTTTCCTTATGTGTAGAAAACATTCTTCCATTAAATCACGAAACTCCTTCTACTCAATTTTATAATGGAATTATTTTTTCCTTACAGAACACACCGAAGGATTCAATAGAGGATATAATACAATGGCAAACAAACAATAGTGGAAAAACAATATACGATTATTTAAGTAACATGGGGGCTCAACCTATTAAAATTGGCACTCACCTATCTGAATTATATGTTCTTCTTGATATAGATTTTGTTTCATCTATTGTTACGGCACACTCTTCTATTAGAAAAGTCGTCTCCTAAATTCTGCACAAACTATTGCAGTAGCCATAGCCACATTAAGCGATTCAGAAGTACTTTGATTTGGAGGAAAAGATGGAATAGTGATTCTATGAGTAACATGTTTTTCTATTGCTTGTGATATACCATTCCCCTCATTTCCCATAATTATAACAGCTTCGTTCTGCACATTTGTAGAGTAAATATTGTCTCCTTCAAGAAAAGTTCCATAAACAGGAATTTTGTGAGGTAATTGTTGCAAAAACTCACCCATATCTACAATATATACATGTACCCTACCAATCGCACCCATAGTTGCTTGTATCGTTTTAGGATTAAAGACATCCACTGTACCACGAGCACACACAATATGCTTAATTCCAAACCAATCTGCTACACGAAGTATAGTACCTAAATTACCAGGATCTTGTATCATATCTAACGCTATTATCAATTCTCCTTCTAAATAATCATTAGACCATATTGGTTCAGGCATTACAAAAACCCCTAACACCTGTTGAGGTTCCTCTAAAAAACTTATTTGTTTTAATTCTTCAGGTGTTACTTCTTGTAGATAAGAAACGCTATGACTAGTGCAATACTCGCTCGTATGAAACAACATAGAACATGGAAAGTATAACAATAAATCATCTACTGTTTTTTGCCCTTCAGCAATAAATAATCGCAGGTCATTTCGTTGCTTTTTAGAACGTAAAGAACGTATAAACTTTATTTTACTTTTACTTAACATAAATATTGAGAATAATTATTATTTTTATCATCTATTACGCAAAAGTAATTGTTATTATTTTAATTTTGTGGTAAATTTGTGCAAAATTAAGTTATGAGTCGTGTCATTCGGTATATAAGCCTGCTAATTATCGTATTACTAAGTGCATGTAGTGCTACCAAGTACGTACCAGAGAACAAGTATTTACTTGACAATGTACGTATTAAATCTGATATAAAAAATTTTAAATCAACGGAACTGAAAACATTCTTACGTCAGACACCTAATTCAAAAATGTTTGATTTAATTAGTTTTAATTTAGGTATTTATAATTTATCAGGCAACAATACTGATGTATGGATTAATCGTTTTTTAAAGCGAATTGGAAATCCCCCCATTATTTTTGATTCAACGTTAACAGAACGTTCAGAAGTTGAATTACAACGATTTTTTAAAAACAAAGGCTTTGAAAATGCACAAGTTGAATCTTCCGTCGTTTTTAATAAACGTAAAGCAAAAGTAACTTACAACATTATTAGTAATAATCCATATGTAATAAATACCATAGAATATCGTATACAAGATCCTATTATAAAAGACTTGATAGAAAAAGATTCTAGTTCTTCTCTTATACGCAAAGGAAATCTATTTGATGTGGATGTGTTAGATAACGAACGTGTTAGAATTACTAGATTATTACGCAATAATGGGTACTACTATTTTAATAAAGAATATGTGCGATTTTTAGCGGATAGTTCGCTTAATACTAATTCTGTAGATGTTATTATACGTATACGAAAAATGGAACGTACAGGAGAAAGAAACACTGTATTGCGTAGCAATCATGAGGTTTTTTCCATTAATAGCATCACATATATTTTAGTAAATGATGTATTGGACATTAACGGATATACCAATCAAAAAACAAAAAAAGACACCCTTTTTTATAAAGATAAACGAATAATTTACAACAATTTATTTATCAACCCATCAATATTAGATGATAATACGTTTATTACAATTGGGGATAATTATTCAGAATATGATACCGAAAAAACCTATCGAAGAATCAATAATCTACATGTGTCTCAATTCTTACGCATTGATTTTAGCGAAACCCCTTTACTCTCTGATAGTATCCGCAAGTTAGATTGTACAATTTTATTAACACCCAGTAACAATCAATCATTTGCTATTGAAGCAGAAGGGACAAATTCTGCTGGTGATTTTGGTATTGCTGGAAAGTTTGGTTACACACATCGTAATGCATTTACAGGGGGAGAAAAGTTTGGTTTACAATTAAGAGCATCAAACGAAGCTATTGGTAGCATTCGTAATATATTATCATATAGTGCTTGGGAAATTGGTGGTGAAACTACCTTGCAATTTCCTCGACTTATGTTTCCTTTTGTAGATAGAGATTTTCAGCGTAATAGTAACGCTAATACTGAATTTAATCTCAATTATAGCTATCAAACCCGACCTGACTTCGCTCGAACCATTGCTGGAATTGGGTTAAAATACAGATGGGATAGCTACCGCCAATCAAATATGTTTCATACACTAGACTTTCTTGATTTAAGCTATGTATATTTACCACCCTATTCTATTTCTGATGAATTTAGAAATAAATATCTAAATAGCTCTACTTTATTGAAATATAGTTATGAAGACCACTTAATCTTACGTACAGGGTATTCTTTTTCATATACAAGTAAATTATTACAACAAAGACGAAACGGTTTTTCTGCAAAAGCAGGTATTGAAACTGCCGGAAATAGTTTTTATGGAATAGCATCTTTACTCAAAACACCAAAACAAGAAAATAGTTATGTAATAGGGAACATTAAATTTTCGCAATACATAAAACTAGATGGAGAATATAGTTATACTCAGTTTCTTGATCCCAGCAATCGAATAGTATATCATATTGCAATGGGTATTGGAATTCCTTATGGAAATAGTTCCATTTTACCTTTTGAAAAAAGATACTATGGCGGGGGTGCTAATAGCGTAAGAGGATGGCAAGTACGTACATTAGGACCTGGTTCTTATAACAATAATGGAATTACAGATTATATGAGTCAATCTGGCGATATGCGTGCTGATTTTAATATTGAATATAGAACAAAACTAGTATGGTTGTTAGAGTTAGGAGCATTTATTGATGCAGGTAATGTGTGGACTCTTTTACCATATGGAGAACAAGTGGGTGGCAATTTTGATATCAATAATATATATAAAGAAATTGCACTAGGTTATGGAATAGGAATTCGATTCGATTTCTCTTATTTTTTATTACGTTTAGACTGGGGGATTAAAGCATATGACCCATCAAAAATAGGTTCTGATGCTTGGCGGTTTTCGAGTAATTGGAACATTATGAAAGATACAGCACTCCATTTTGCTGTAGGCTATCCTTTCTAATAAAATTAAAACTATAAAAAATTGGCAAAGAAAAAAATTTTTTCTACCTTTGTGCCCACAAAACGAGGTTCCGTAGCTCAGCTGGATAGAGCAACGCCCTTCTAAGGCGTGGGTCAAGCGTTCGAATCGCTTCGGAATCACAAAAAAACGAGATAAAGAAACTAACTGCTTTACCTCGTTTTTTTGGTATATATACCTATATATTAATCACAATCAGAGTTTATACTCTGCAATGATACCACTTCCAACGCATATTTCACATTTCTCATCGTATAATGCACCAAACTGACCTGGAGCAATACCCTGAATTTTTTCTTCAGATTCAATACAATAAGTATTTCCCTTTCTATGTATTGTACCAAAAGTAAACTCGGGAGTATGACGAATTTTAAAGGCTACGCGAGTGGGATTGTCGTATATAGTTGGATTACCTGATATAATATGTAAATCTTGAAGTGGAATCATCATACCATACTGTGTAACAACATCATATCCATTAGAAACATACACAATATTTTCATCCACCTGTTTTGCGACCACATACCATGGACCTCCACTTAATCCCAATCCTTTTCGTTGTCCAATAGTATGAAACCAAACGCCATTATGCTGACCAACTACTTTTCCCGTTTCGTATTCAATAATATGCCCTTTTTTAACTCCTACATATCGTTTTATAAAATCTGAATAATTGATTTTCCCTAAAAAACAAATCCCTTGGCTATCCTTTCGGGTAGCACTAGGTAATTGTTGAAGAGAAGCTATCTCTCTAACACGAGATTTTGGCAAATCACCAATAGGAAAAAGAGATTTAGAAAGTTGCTCGTATGAAATACGAGATAAAAAATACGTTTGATCTTTATGTTTATCAACAGCTGTACTCAAATGATATGTATCATCTTTAATTAAAGTTTGGGCATAATGACCAGTTGCTATTTTGTCAAAATCTTTGCCATATTTTTGATTAAAACTTCCAAACTTAATCAATTTATTGCACATTATATCTGGATTTGGTGTCAAGCCTTTTTTTACTGTTTCGATGGTATAATCTACTACCTGATCCCAATATTCTTTTTGCAAAGAAACAACCTCCATCGATAATCCATATTTTTTGGCAATAAATGATACTATCTCAATATCTTCTTCTGCCGTACAACCCATATAGCCTGTTTCATCCTCCATTCCTATTTGGATGTAAAAGATAGTAGGCTGATAGCCCATTTCTTTTAAACGATGTACTACTACTGAGCTATCTACTCCTCCTGAAACTAAGGCTGCTATATTCATTTACTTAACTGAAAAAATTCTTTTTCGATGATTTAGAAGGAGAAAATGACTGAGATTTTTCAAATCCTTCGAAGATTTTCTTTTCTTCCTTTGTTAAAGATTCTGGTATATACACACCTATATTCACTAATAAATCTCCTGTTCCATAAGAATTTACGCTAGGCAAACCTTTGCCTTTCAAACGTAATATTTTACCCGATTGTATTCCACTCTCAATTTTAATTTTTGCTTTCCCTTCAATAGTAGGTATTTCTACAGTCCCACCCAAAATAGCAGTTGGCAATGATAACATTAAATTATAAATTAAATCATTATCATCACGTATTAATTCAGGATGAGGTTCTTCTTCAATTAAAATCAATAAATCACCATTTACCCCACCTCTGCGTGCAGCATTTCCTTTTCCTGACATAGATAGCTGCATACCTTCTTGCACTCCTGCTGGAATATTGATAGAAATTACTTCTTCAGCAATTTCTACTCCTTCACCATTACATTTGGAGCATTTCTTGGTAATAATTTTACCTTCACCTTGGCAAGTAGGACACGCGGAACTCGTTTGCATTTGTCCAAACATTGAGTTTACAACCCTTGTTACACTTCCTGTGCCTTTGCATGATGAACATGTAACGATAGAAGAAGCATCCTCTGCTCCACTCCCACCACATTTAGAACATGTAACGTATTTTTTTACCTTAATCTTTTTTTCAACACCTTTGGCTACTTCTTGAAGTGTTAATTTTACTTTAACACGCAAGTTTGTTCCTTTATTTACCCTAGTACGCTGACGACTACTGCTACCAAATCCAAAATGTCCACCAAAAATATCTCCAAAGTGTTCAAAAATATCGTCCATAGACATACCTCCGCCAAATCCTGCTCCACTAGAGGCTGCTCCCCCCATACCAGCATGCCCAAACTGATCGTAACGTTGTTTCTTTTGCGGATCACTTAGCACATCATATGCTTCTGCTGCTTCTTTAAATTTTTCTTCAGCTTCTGTATTACCAGGATTTTTATCAGGATGAAACTCAATAGCTTTTTTTCGATAAGCTTTTTTAATTTCATCTTCAGTAGCATTTTTGCTTATACCAAGAACTTCATAATAATCTCTTTTTGCCATATATACGTTAATCTATATTGTTATTCTGCAACGACTACTTTAGCATAACGAATCACTTTATCATGCAATTGATATCCCTTTTGAACACAATCCACAATTTTACCTTTATCTTCTGGCTGTTGTGCTGGAAATAGAGTAATGGCTTCGTGATAATCTGTATCGAATATTTTTTCTTTAGTGTCTATTTCTTTTACTCCATTGTGTTGCAAAAAGGAAATAAACTTCCCATAAATGAGCTCAATACCTTGTTTTATAGCAGAATCTGGTTCTTTTTCTAAACTTTGCATTGCTCTTTCAAAATCATCAATAATAGGAAGTAAATTGCTTAATACATTTTCACCTCCATATTTTAACAAATCGCTTTTTTCTTTTAATGTTTTTTTCTTATAATTATCAAAATCAGCAAGCAACAGTAGGTATGAGTTATTTACTTGCTCTAATTGACTCTTTAACGAATCAATTTCACTAACTTCTTCTTGAGTATTTTGTGCGATTTCTGGTTGTTCAGAAGTTTCTTGTATGCTTTCTTCTGTTTCCTCTAGTTTTTTGTCTTTCTTCATGGTTCTTTACTAATAATTATCTGATAAGCTACATGCAATAAGCTTGCCAATCTTTTGAAACAAGTCATTTTGGCAGTATTTTAAAAAAGGTGTTCTAAAAAAGAACACCTTTATGCTTATTTTTTATTACGTTGCTGTTTTTGGAGTTCTAACTGTTGTTTTTGTAATTGTTCTAATTTTTCAGCAAAACGAGACTTTTTACTAGGTTTCTTTTTATTTTCATTTAGTTTTTTGAGAAGTTTTTCATCGTCGATAAAAAGACGAAAAATATACGTTTGTAGAATTGTAAATAAGGTTGAAATAAAATAGTAATAACTCAATCCAGATGCATATTCATTAAAGAAAACTAAAAACATAAGTGGCATTAAATACATAACATATTTCATACCAGGCATTTGTTGTGTAGATCCAGTAGCATCACTATTCAATTTTGTATATACAATATTTGTAATAGCCATTAATACACAGAATAGACTTATGTGATTACCATAATACGTAGAAATGATTGGAATATAAGTATCCCAACTCACAATAGCATCAAATGTAGACAAATCTTTTGCCCATAAGAAACTTTCTTGCCTCAACTCAATTGATGCTGGGAAAAAAGTAAACAATGCAAATAAAATAGGCATTTGTAACATCATTGGCAAACATCCTCCCATAGGACTTACTCCTACCTTTTTGTACAAAGCCATAGTGGCTTTTTGTCTTTCCATTGCTTTTTCTGCAGGTATCTTAGCATTAATTTCTTCAATTTGAGGGCGAAGTACCTTCATCTTTGCCGTTGACAAATATGACTTATAGGTAAGAGGCAACAACACTAATTTAATAAAAATGGTAAGTAATAAGATAATGATACCATAGCTATCAATAAATTTTTCCAAAAAATTAAATACAGGTATAACCAAAATTTTATTAACCCATCCAAATATACCCCAACCTAAAGGAATAAGTTCATCTAAATCCCATTTATTCGATTCTTCTTTCCCTTTATCATAGGATTTAAAAAGTTTATATTTATTAGGACCAAAATAATAGGTAAAACCTGTACTCTTAACCCCCTTTGTATCAAAATCTACACTCATTGTTGCTTTAGTAGACTTTAAATACCGAGAGGTATCAGGTTCCAAATTAGATTGTAATGTAGATGACATAAAATAATCATCTGCAATCAACACAGAGGAAAAAAATTGTCCTTTACTTGCTATCCAATGTAGACGATTAGGAATTGTTCTTTCATCATTTTTATCTGCTTTCAAATCTTCTACATCTTTATCTCCAAAATATTTAAAATATACAGCAGCATATCGATTTTCAAACTTTCTACCTAATTCTTGTTGAGGGATATGAGTAGCCCATTCCATATCTAACGCAGTTAAGCGTTTTGATAGTATATGTTGTACATTATGAGGTGTTATTTTGAAAGAAACTATATAATCATCTTCTTTTAATGCATATTCAAAATCAATATAAGAAATTGAATCAAAAGCCAAACGCATAATCAAGGATTGACCGTGATTAGTCCATATTGGCTGAAAATACAAGTCTTCTGAGTTTACAATACGATTATTTGCGGTAACAAACGTAAAGTTTGTTTTCTCACTACTCCCATCCATTAATTGTAGCGTTTGTTTATCATGAGTTAAATACTCTTTCAGCTCGACAGTTTGTATTACACCTACTTTTGTATCAACACCAATTTTTAACTTTTTATTTTCTAATACTAACAATTCATTGTTACCTTGTGTGAATTTTGCAAATGGTCCAAATGCATTGTTTACATCTACTACTGAATCTAAGGGCACATTATCTACAGTAGTACTTACATTTTCCTGTTGTATAGCCTCTATCTCAGCTAATTTCGATTGTTCTTTTTGTACTAGTATGATTGAATCATTATAACGTTTACGTTGTTCTAGTTGTTCTGCTGATGGTTGTGAAATCCAAAAGAACCCAATAAAAATTCCGATAATAAGTAGAAAACCTACTAGTGTATTTTTGTCCATATTGTCAAGTTATTATTTGCTAATAGCTGCTTTTACAAAATTTATAAATAAAGGGTGTGGAGTTTCGGCAGTACTACTGTATTCAGGATGAAATTGTACTCCAATATACCATTTCAAAGATGGTATTTCAATGATTTCAGCCAAATTTGTATCTGGATTGATACCTGAAAATTTCACTCCAATATCTTCAAATACTTGTTTATACTGATTATTAAATTCATAACGATGTCTATGTCGTTCTTGAATATGTTTCTTGCCATATATACTATATGCCAACGAATGCTTTTCTAGCTCACAATCATATGCCCCTAAACGCATTGTTCCCCCTTTAACGGACAATCCTTTTTGTTGCTCCATCATATCAATTACATTGTTTGATGTACGTCCGTTAAATTCAGTAGAATTAGCGTCTGTATAGCCAAGCATATTTCTTGCTATATCTATTACCATACATTGCATTCCTAAACATATACCCAATGTAGGAATATTATTTTCACGTGCATACTGACAGGCAATAAATTTACCTTCGATTCCTCTATCGCCAAAACCTGGAGCAATCAAAATACCATCTAATCCACTCAAAGTTTTAGTTACATTTTCTGCTGTCAATTTTTCCGATTGAATAAGTTCTAATTTTAGTTTCCGTTCGTTATATGCTGATGCATGTATTAATGATTCAATGATAGATTTATAGGCATCAGGCAATTCTACATATTTTCCAACTAGCCCTATTCTCACTATTTCAGTAGCGGTTTGTAATTTTGTTAAAAAACTTGTCCATTGTGTTAAATTAGCAGGCTGTACATCCTCCAATCCCATTTTAGAAAGAACAATCTCATCTAATCCTTCTTCTTGCATACGCAATGGTACTTCATAAATTGACGGTACATCCCTACACTCTATTACAGCAGATTTTGCTACATTACAAAATAAAGCAACTTTTTCTTTAATCCCTTGTGATAAAGGATGCTCAGTTCGTAACACCAAAACATCTGGTTGTACACCTAATTCAAGCAGTTGTTTTACAGAATGCTGTGTAGGTTTCGTTTTTAATTCCTTAGCTGCTGCCACATATGGCACATACGTAAGGTGTATACATAAACAATCCTTACCTAACTCCCACCTTAACTGACGAACACTTTCTATAAAAGGTAGAGATTCTATATCTCCTACTGTACCTCCGATTTCCGTAATAACAAAATCAAATTTACTTTTTGTTCCAAGCTGTTTAATATTTTGTTTAATCTCATTCGTAATATGAGGGATAACTTGAACTGTTTTACCTAGATAGTCTCCTCTACGTTCTTTTTTTATAACATTTTGATAAATTCTACCAGTTGTAATATTATTTTCTCTGGTAGTTTGAACATTTAAAAAACGCTCATAATGACCCAAATCTAAATCGGCTTCATGACCATCAACGGTTACATAACATTCTCCATGTTCGTATGGATTTAATGTACCTGGATCAATATTTATGTATGGATCAAATTTTTGAATGGTTACATTGTAACCTCTGGCTTTTAATAGTTTTCCTAAGGAAGCAGATATGATTCCTTTACCTAAAGATGATGTAACACCACCTGTAACAAAAATATACTTCGTTTTTGACACAATTATAGCTATTAGATTAGTTTTTTAATGGGTGCAAATTTACAAAAAATAAAATAGGTTTTGAAATCAAAACCTATTTTATTTTTCATATTTCTTTTAATTAGCACTAAATCTATTGCTGTATTCTAGGTTTAGACAGCAATATATTGTCTACAATTTGTTTTAATTCAGCTCTTGAACGATAACCCATCACATACGTAGGTGTGCCGTCTTTCGGAATAAAAAATATAGTAGGTAAAGATCGTGCATTAAAAATTGCAGCTAGTTCTCTTTCTTCATCTACATTTACTTTATAAATAGCTATGCGACCATTGTATTCTCTTTGAAGAGCTTCTAATTCAGGAGCTAGCATCCTACAAGGACCACACCAATCAGCATAAAAATCAATAATCACAGGAAGATCTGAACGTAATACTAAATCATTTTTATGCACTTCAAAATTCCATATTTTCTGTAAAAAATCTTGTTTACCAATTTTAGTTTGTGCTGATAATGAAAATGTTATCAACAATAAAAATATAGATAAAAAGGGTCTCAGTAATCTAATCATATTGTCCTATTATATACTAATAAATAAATTATTTTTTATTTTTTTCTCTTAAACGTGCAATCTTAGAGTTAATAATATTATGTTGAGTTTTTGCAAAATTGTATTCTTGTAATAAAGTAGCATAATACCAAGTAGAAATAATCCTATTTTTATCCTCATTATTTAAAATGAAACTATATTTTTTTTGTCCTTGTAGCGTTATTTCTATTGTTTCTTGCTTAAATTGATTGATGAAAGATAGTGCATCCTGCACATTTTTTTCGTTATAATTAACAATTTCCCAATATGTGTCTCCATCTCTAAATGTATACAAACGCGATGATTGTTCTTCCAATTGAATAAAAACACCTTTACTAGAAATAAGCATCGTAGTGTACTTTAAAGGAAAATTACCCGAATATATACTGCTCATATTCAATGTTCCTTTTTCGGTAACATCTAATTTCAAGCTCGTTTTTGGAAACATCGTTGCTTGCATAAAATGTTCATATACCCTTTCACCTCTGTAAAAAGAATCAGCTTTTACTACAAAAAAATGCTCTATACTATCTTTTACTGTTTGTTTTACACGTATTATACTATCATAAAAGATAAAATTACGTTCTAATTCTAACTCTTCAATTTCATATTTTTTCAATAGAGCCTTTTTTCTTTCCTCAACTTCTTGAGGAAATAGTACATGGATTGAATCGAGTGTTCGTTTTGCCACCTCAATATTGTTCAATAACAATAAGCTATCAACTCTTTGCAAATAATGAACACTTGTACTTCTTTCCTGTTTATTGCATGATAGAAACAAAATGGACAGGAGAACACACCACGCATACATATTTTTTTTCATAGCCTTCAAATCAAAGGCAAAAATAATATTTTTTTGTCAGATTGGTGTAAAGAAAGTACTTTTGTAGGGTTAATAATATTTAAATGAAAGAATATATCCAAAATATTGTTTTTTCGACTATTGGAAAATGTGCTGATGAGATGCATCAGGAGTGTTATGTTATTGGTGGTTATGTCAGAGACATCTTTTTGCAACGTCCATCTAAAGATATAGATGTAGTAGTAGTGGGCAATGGTATTGAATTAGCTGAAAGAGTATGTAAAATATGGGGAAAAAGAGCTCGATTACATATTTTTAAGAACTTTGGAACTGCTCAAATTAAATTTCAAGAAATGGAAATTGAATTTGTAGGAGCCAGAAAAGAATCATACCGATTAGATTCTCGCAAACCGATTGTAGAAGATGGGACGCTAGTAGATGATCAGAACAGAAGAGATTTTACTATTAATGCGTTAGCTATATGTTTAAATCAAGATCGTTTTGGTGAATTAGTGGATCCATTTAATGGTGTTCGTGATATTGAAAATAAAATTCTACGCACACCATTAAATCCAGATATAACATTCAGCGACGACCCATTAAGAATAATTAGATGTATTCGCTTCGCAACACAACTAAAGTTCCATATAGAAGAAAATACAATATTGGCTTTATCTCGCAATAAAGACCGATTAACAATTGTGTCGAAAGAAAGAATTGCAGACGAAATTCAAAAAATCATGCAAGCAGATAAACCTTCTATTGGTTGGTTACTTCTTGATAAATGTGGATTATTACCTTATATTTTACCAGAATTAACTGCCATGAAAGGCATTGATACAAAATCGGGATTATCGCATAAAGACAACTTTTTACATACATTAGAGGTAGTAGATAATATTGCTAAACAAACTAATAATGTATGGTTAAGATGGGGTGCTCTGTTACACGACATTGCTAAGCCTATAACAAAAAAATATGTGCAAGGTACAGGTTGGACTTTTTATAATCATAACTATATTGGCGAAAAAATGGTAGCTCGTATTTTTAACCAAATGAAGCTACCTATGAACGAAAAAATGAAATACGTTCAAAAACTTGTATTACTACATATGCGACCCATAGCATTGGTTGAAGAAGGAATCACTGACTCTGCTATCAGAAGACTTCTTTTTGATGCTGGAGATGATATTGATGATTTAATGACACTATGCGAGGCTGATATTACATCAAAAAATGAAATAAAAGTGCAAAAGTTTCTTCAAAACCTTCAATTAGTCCGCAAAAAATTAAAAGACATTGAAGAAAAAGATAGGATTAGAAATTTTCAACCCCCCATTTCTGGTCAGGAAATAATGGAAATATTTCAACTCCCTGCATGTGCTACTGTTGGTATAATTAAAACACGCATTAAAGATGCCATTCTTGATGGAGAAATTCCTAATGAATACGAGGAAGCCAAAGCTTTAACACTACGTTATGGAAAGGAATTAGGGTTAACGGCAACTACTCAAAGTTAAAGGTAAGCACTAACATACGCGAACTTAAACGACTGATAGCATCAATAAATTTTTGATTTGAGGTTCCTTGCATATTAGGATGATTCCGCTCAAGTGAATCCAAAAGCCCAAAACCAAATTTAAGTTCAGGACATAGCTTAAAATATTCTAAATACATATCACATCCAAAACCGATATAAGCTTGTACATCAAAAGGTTTCACTAAAATAGGATCGGCTTTTGAACGAGCTAAATTAATAGTTGGTCCAGCTCCAGCCAGCAAATATGGTCGGTAATTCCCTACTCTTTCGGCACTATACTTAATAAGTAATGGCAAATCTACTGTTGTTGATTTAATACTAATGATGGTTGGATTACCAATTCGTTCGTCTGTAGTAGTAGAAAATGCTGAAAAACTTAGATCACGCTGTCCCAGTCCTAAGGTTGGCGTAAAACGCAGATTTAGGTATTCAAACAATCGCAAATCAACGAGCATTCCAACTGTAAACCCTGGAGATAACCCCTTAGATGCAGGATACCATATTTGCTGATTTGTATCAACTATATTAGATGGTGTTGCAGTATAATCTGAATAATTTAACCCTAAAATAAATCCAAAATGAAAGGGTTCTAAATCTACATTTTGTAAATTGCGTACCACTCCTCTATCAGACTGTGCTGTTGTATGTAAAACAATCAAAGACAAAAGCAGTAGTAGGGATAATTTTTTGAGCATAGTTTATTTTTTCTATTTAGT
>JAAYPI010000088.1 GCA_012519885.1 Bacteroidales bacterium | reverse complement strand
CTGAAGTAAAACAGTTGGAAACGAATCTTAGTCAACTTGAAAAGGGTGGGTATGAGCATTTTATGATTAAGGAAATCAACGAACAACCACACACCTTAATAGATTGTATCAGAGGACGAATTAATGTTGAGGGTACTGATGTAAAATTGTCTGGTGTGATTGATCATCAAGATAAATTTTTGAAAGCTAAACGTATTATTATTGTAGCATGTGGTACTTCTTGGCATGCAGGATTAATAGGCGAATATTTGATAGAAGATTTGTGTCGTATACCCGTAGAGGTTGAATATGCATCGGAATTTAGGTATCGCAATCCAATTATTCAGCCAGATGATATTGTAATAGCCATTTCTCAATCAGGAGAAACTGCCGACACCTTAGCTGCTGTAGAAATTGCTAAAAGTCAAGGAGCATTTATTTATGGTATCTGCAATGTGGTAGGATCGTCTATACCTCGTGCAACACATTCGGGATCGTATATACATGTAGGTCCAGAAATTGGTGTTGCATCTACTAAGGCATTTACTGGACAAATAACCGTATTGTCAATGTTGGCGTTGACTGTAGCCAAATTGCGTAAAACTATTCAACCAGAAGAGTACAGAAAACTTATTGGAGAATTGCAAGCTATTCCAAATAAAATGCAAGAAGTACTCAAACTAGATAACCAAATAAAAGATTTGGCAAAAATGTTTACGTATGCCCATAATTTTATATATTTGGGTCGAGGCTATAATTATCCAGCAGCCCTTGAGGGAGCATTAAAACTAAAAGAAATATCATATATCCATGCCGAAGGGTATCCTGCTGCAGAAATGAAACATGGTCCTATAGCGTTGATTGATGCAGAAATGCCAGTAGTGGCGATAGCTACTAAAGATAGTATTTATGATAAAACTGTTAGCAATATTCAAGAAATAAAAGCCCGTAAAGGAAGGGTTATTGCCGTGGTTACAGAAGGTGACGATGTGGTTAGCGAGCTTGCTGATTACTGTATTGCTATACCAGAATCATTAGAATATTTTGCTCCTATTGTTTCGGCTATTCCATTGCAGTTATTTGCTTATTATATAGCTGTAAATAAGGGTCGCAATGTAGACCAACCACGTAATTTAGCTAAATCGGTAACGGTAGAGTAAAAACTATTTATTTTGTTTATATTAAAAAGAATCGCTCCAAAATAGGGCGATTCTTTTGTTAGATAGAGGTTAAAAATCAATGTGTAACGAAACTATTGCAACAACAATCCCTTAGCTACTTCGTCAGCAGCACAAGCCCCTTTTAGTTTTTTTACTATTGTTAGAGCAAAATCCATACTAAATCCTGGACCTTTTCCTGTAACTATTTCGCCAGCATCTGCTACTTTATCATCACTTATAGTAGCTCCGTGTAAATATGTTTCAAAACTTGGGTAACAAGTGGCAATTTTTCCTTGTAATAAATTCAACTCGCCTAAAATAAGTGGTGCAGCACAAATGGCTCCCATTAATTTACCACTATGTACATGCTGGCTGATTAATTCTTTTAGTTTTTCATGTTTATTTAAGTTCGAAGTGCCAGGCATACCTCCTGGTAACAGTAGACACTCAGCATTATTATATGCTCCTTCTGCGAATAATTGGTCAGCAACAACCACAATATTGTGAGCTCCAATAACAGCTAGTTGAGGTTCGATTGAAACAGTTGTAGTTTCGATACCTGCTCTGCGTAAGATGTCGATGGTAGAAATTGCTTCAATTTCTTCAAAACCATTGGCTAAAAAAACGTACGTCATAGTATTTTGTATTTAAATGTATGAATAATTGTGTGAAAAATACTGTTTGCTATCTAACAAACATTTACAAATATAGTAATTATTTTGGAAAAGATTGTATATTTGCACTGCAAAAAGGGGGTTTAGCTCATCTGGCTAGAGCGCGACACTGGCAGTGTCGAGGTGACCGGTTCGAGTCCGGTAATCTCCACAAAACGACCAAAGTCCATGATTGATGGGCTTTGGTCGTTTTAGTAAATAGGCATATATTCCTTTGTAATTTGCTTCATAATTCATCTGCCATCACACTATTTTCACTGATACATCTGACCTGACGGAGTTCTTTTTCATTTTTCCAACTTATCTCTCCATTGCCTTGATTTTCAGTTCTTTTGGCATTTTTTCAATTGCATATCGCAATGCTGTACGAGGCATAATGGATTTGTTTTTTATTACATAATCAACTATTTCTTGTTGGTTTGCTTCACTAGCAGCTTTTAACATCCATCCATATCCTTTTTGTACTAAATCGTCCTTATCCAGTAGCAAAATATCTGCAATTTCTAGTATTTCGTTGAGGAATTTTCCCTTTCTGGCTGGTATAATCAACGTTACCGATGAAGCTCGGCGTAGCCATCTATTATGTGATGTAGCCCAGTCTTTTAACTTTACTATATACTCAGGAAACATCTCAATAAATTCACCAATTGTATGATTACATAGTGTATCACACGTAGCCCAGTTATTTACATAATTAGTAATCCATTTCTCAAATAGTTGAAAATCTTCTGGTTCGTATTTTTCATGAATATAATATGACCAATTGCAAGCAATAAATGATTCTTCAATAAACCCTGATTGCCATAAAATTTCGCAGAGCTCAACTATTTCTGATTTTGTTTTACAATCAATCAGTTTAAAATACTCTCTACTAATCTTGTTGACAGTTGGAACCTTAACTCCATACAACTTTATCTTTTCTTTGAAAAAATTTTGACTGGTCGCCAACGTTTTTACATCAATTGAATGCCTTAATTCAGTTCTAATTTTGTCTATTATATTTTCCATTTTGAACGTATTGTTTATCCGCGAAATGGCTTTTTTAGCATGCGGTATAACGGTAGTCTCTTTAACGCCTTTGTTTAGTATAATTTTTCTTCAAATGTAAGGTGTTTAAACGACCTTTCAAAATATACTGGAGCTTTTTGCTTGCAATGGGTGGAGGTAGTGTAATATTATCGTTACAAACGACATACCATAAACCCTTCGTTAGAAACGAGGGGTAGAGAGAATGATACAAAGAGTTGATATTTTTGTTTCTTTTTTTATTTGAAAAATATATGTATTTAGTGAAACTTGCGTACATTTGTGGGTTATGTGAAACCTTACCAACACGACAACCAATAAAATGAAACAAATTATTTTTTTGATATTAGTTTTGACAATATTGTCTTGCGAAAACAAAAAACAAAATTCGCTATCGTCAAATTCAAATGATGAGAACGCTTTAACAATTGAAGACACTCTAAGTCCCGAAAAAATCGAGAATACGAACCCATCAAATTCTATTAACAAAGTTGCGATTAACTATAATAAAAATAAAGATTTATTAGATATTATCCTGCTCTTACCTGACAGTGCTTTTCCGAGTTGGGAATGGACATTAAATGACAGAATGAAATGGTATAACGAGATTAAAGAGAATGATTATTACGTTGATGACAATCCTGACTATTTTAATCAATCATATTTTGAACCTAACAAAGCAGGGTTTACAGTTGTCGATGGTTTTTGGTCAATAAACATTTATAAAACAGTTGAAAATTCATTTATAGTTATTACAAACGATATAGTTGGAGGCGGTAATTTTTTAAATATTTACGAAGTAAAATCAAATACTATTACAAAACAGTTAGACGAAAAATCCATATTCTCAGATTACATAAAGCAATTAAAGAAAAAAGAAAATACTGAAAATTGTTATGAAATATTTGAAGAGTTGAATGACCCAATATTCGAAATTGACCTAACAAACAAAAACAAAGTTGAGATTGAAAGTTCTTGGTATTTAACAAAAAAGGAATATGAAAAATGTTTAATTGGGAACGCAATAATTTATATCTTCAACCCAAACACCAAGATGTTTGAAATAGAAAAAATATATTGGAAAACAAAGAAGAAAGAATAAAGGCATCACACACAGCGCCTTGGCAAAAGTGGGTTTATTTAATACCTTTGTTTAGTATAATTTTTCTTCAAATGTAATACGTTTAAACGAACTCTCAAAATATACTGGTGGTTTTTGGTTGCAATGGGTGGGGGTAGTGTAATTTTGTCGTTACAAACGACAAACCATAAACCCTTCGTTACAAACGAGGGGTAGGGAGAATGATACAAAGAGTTGATATTTTTGTTTCTTTTTTTATTTGAAAAATATATGTATTTAGGAAAACTTGCGTATATTTGTGAATTGGGTGTAATGCTAAAATATGAGAGTAAAAAACGAAATATATTAATAAAATGAGTGAAATTAAGGATACAAAAACATTCTCGATAAATGACATACTTTCCTGGAAAGATAATGGCGAGCTTTTTTTATCACCAAAATATCAAAGGAATAAAGTATGGAATTTAAATGCTAAATCATACCTTATTGATACAATTATTAGAGGTTATCCAATTCCTCAAATATTTATAAGGCAACAGATTGACATAGCAACAAGGAAGACAATACGAGAAGTAATCGATGGACAACAAAGAATAACTGCTATTATAGAATTTATTAATGATACATATAAGATTCTAAAATCTCACAATAAAGAATATGGAAATTTAATCTATTCCGAACTTCCTGACAAAGAAAAAGAAGATATACTAAACTACAATATAAGCT
Source organism: Bacteroidales bacterium (assembly GCA_012519885.1). Classification (GTDB taxonomy): domain Bacteria; phylum Bacteroidota; class Bacteroidia; order Bacteroidales; family Paludibacteraceae; genus JAAYPI01. Next base: position 10,891 of record JAAYPI010000088.1, on the reverse strand, counting down.
TTGAAATTGTTAAGCTAAAGGACGACTCAAAAATTTATGAAATGTTTGCAAGATTAAACACAAACAATGTAGCTTTAAACAAACAAGAGCTGAGAAATGCCCAATTTTGGGGAGAATTTAAAGTTTTTATTCTAAGGAAATCCTCTGAATTTAAAAATTTGTTTATTGACAAAAGAATATTTAAAGATGCTCATTTAAGTAGAATGGCAGATGTTGATTTTATGAATTCTTTAATCATCCAATTGATTGAAGGGATTACAACTGATAGTAATTCAAAAACTGATAATTATTACAAAAAATATGATAAAGAATTTATAGAACAAGATGATATAGAATCAAAGCTAAATCGAATATTTTATGTCATAGAAAGAATCTTTTATAATCCACTGTTTAGCTCAAAAATATTTTTTAGAAAAAATTATTTTTGGACATTATTTTCTTTTATTAACCACTCTTTGTTTAATTCATTAGGAGACGACATTCCAAGAAATGAAAGTTTTTCAAATGAGTTTATTGATGAGAATATAAATTTGATAATTAATAAGTTGTCTTTGTTTGAATCTTCATTTTTAGAAGTGGAATATGATTCTGAAAATGTACCGCATTTTTTTAAAGAATTTGAAAAATTACACAGAACAAGAACAACAAGCAAAGACGAACGTAAGCAAAGAATTAAAATTTTAGCTGATTATTTAAAATAAATTATGAATAACAGTTTTTTAATTGCTGAAATTGAAAAATGGAATGTAATTTTTCAATCAACATCAAATATAGACAAATCTATATACGAGTTAGCATTTTTTAAAATATTTATTAAATTTGAAAAGTTTCTATCTGATACTTTTGAGAATTATGCCATTGGTAATAGTAGTATTCACGGTTATTGTCCAAACAGAAGGTTAAATTTTGAAGACATTGACCATTTAAATAAAGTTATAAAAAAAGAAAACAGATCTTTTGTTAATCATTATGACTTAATAAAAAATATTTCTGACTGCTTCTTTTTAGACAACCCTTTTGAGATAATAAAAACTGACCCAAAATATACAACAATTATCAATCAAATGAAGAGTATTCGTGATTATATAGCTCACGAGAGTGATTCAGCAAGAAATAAATACGTTACAAATGTTTTAAATGATCGACCTTTTATTGAGCCATCCGTGCATTTAATGACTATTAAAAAAAATTACAATAAATCTTATTACACTTATTATACTAAATCAATAATAGAAATAAGTAGTTTTATAATTAATGCACCTATTTTGGAAAATGAATAAAGCACTACACCCAACTGCACCTACCCAAAAGTGGCGGTTCAGTGGTTTAATTAAGTGCTGTGTTTCTATCAACATTTGTGCTTGTTTGATAGTTAAGTGTTTTTAAATCACGAACTTATACAAGCCGAAAACCGTTAATCTATATTTTAACTCAATTTTTCCTTATTCAACCTGCCTAAAAACCGTATCACGCTTGTCTGTATTTTCTATCAAACCGTTTATTAGTTTATATTACTTTTATAGCATCAGAAGCATATATGTTTACGCCTGTGTTTGCTTGCTGTGCTACGGTTACCATGGCTTTGGCTACGGTGTGGCTATGGATGGGGGCGTAGGGGCGAAGTTTGCCAACAAACAAAAACGAAAACAATTGGCTTATGTGCATGGCTATTTTTTCTCCAAACCGAAATTCTGTGCGTTTGCCCAGTAGTAAGGAAGGTCGGAAAATGACTACCGTTTCAAATCCCAGTAGGCTAATGGCGTTTTCAATCGTTCCTTTGGTTTGCAAATAGAAGTTTTTGGATTGGGCATTGGCTCCTATGGAGGATACCAATAAAAATTGTTTCACCCCATTGCTTTTGGCGATGGTGGCAAATTGGTAAGGGTAGGTATAATCAACCAAAGTAAATGCGGCTTGGCTACCTGCTTTTTTGATGGTGGTACCCATGGCACAGTACAAGTCATCGCCTTGTATCAAGTCTTTGTAAGAGGCTATGTTATTAAAGTCGATGCAATGTTCGTGTAGTTTTGGGTGCGTATTGCCACTGGGTTTGCGGGTAAATGAAATAACCTTGCTGTAGGCTGGATGTGCCAACAGTTCGTTGAGCAAAGCCGAACCAACCAATCCTGTGCTACCAATAATAAGTGCTGTTTTCATAAATGGGTGTATTATTTGCTATCAAAAGTACGCAAAATAATGCAAAGTAAGCATTTCATTTGTGTGTATATACGAAGAAAAAGTATCTTTGCACCAAATTAATGTTTTTACTAGTATGAAAAAACTCCTTTGCCCACAATGTCGTATCCATCGGTTTCGTGTTTTTAATGCAGCACGCGAGTCGGTGGTAGTAACTGTAAACGAACACTATGAGGTTGTACCCATTCACGAGGGTGTATCGCTCGAGGGGTATTTTACTGACGAACTCCATTGTTTGGGTTGCTCGTGGATAGGTTCGCCCAAAGCCTTACTCAATCGGTATTGATACAACAATGAGAGAAAAATCGCTCTTCCTCTCATTGCATCTATTGGGTTTTGTGTGTGCTTAATATACCTTTACTTTAATCGATTTAAATATGTTTTTGGCAGTGGTAATGCCCGAAATATCTGTAAATAAGGTACCTGTTTTACCATACGGATGTCCATGACCAATCGGGTTGAGTGTGTATTCCTCTTGCAAATTGTTCGTATCTATTTCTACCATATACACCAACGATGGTTGCCCCGAAAGCAGGTAGTCGGTATTGTTTGGGTAGCGGTTGTTGTACCACACACGGTTAAAATCCCAAGGTTGGTTTATTTCAAATACTATTCTGTATTTTCCGTATAATTGTCTGTCTAATACGATGGTCATTACATCAGATTGGCGAGGAGTAGCTCCTGTATAAGCATCGGGTATGGGTTGTTCGGGAGTTGGTAAGTACGTGCCGTCAGGTGCTTGTATGTCGCGTTTGTGCAAAAAATAAGGCAGTGTTGACGGGCGTCGAGCTTCTCCTTTTTCTCTTTTCCAGCGTTTATCGCCAGCGTCAGCATTGTTGTAGATGCCTGTAGCTAAGGATTGTGTAACGTACAATTCTTGCACAAATTTGCCTCCAGCACTTTCGAGCCACAACGCAAAAGTAGGGTAGTTGTAACTTTTGCCTTTTTCCACACTCAGTTCAATGGTTGATAGCGTTTGCTTGTTTGCTGCCACATAAGCTGTGCTTAGCAGTAGGCTAGCAATAAGTAGTATATATTTTTTTGTAGTCATACGAGTTCGTTTTTAGTGAGCAATTTAGTCTTGTTATATAATTAAAATTCTATCATAATACCAATGGAAGGCAATACTGTGCCACTGCCTGTATTTTCGAGTTTGCGTAATACATACCGTTGCTCGTTGAGCGGTGCCGTTGGGTTTTCGATTACTACATTTCCGTTTATATCTTCGTTGATGTATTGGTCGGGTTGTTGGCTTTTGAAATTATAGATATTTTGTATATCCAAATAAAGCATCAGCGACCATTTGTTGAAAAAGAACGCTTTATCAACACGTACATCCAATTGATGCGAAGGAGCTAATCGTTCGGAATTAAATCTATCGTAATCCAAATACGTTCTGCCTGTTACATCGTATGCTTGTCGCAAACTAGAGCGTTCTAAGTCTACAGGAGTATAAGGAGCACCTCCCACATAGCGCCATTTAAACCCTATATCCCAGTTTTTGGGCAATGGTCTGGTGGCGGTAAGATTGAACAATATACGATTGTCCCATGCTGTGGGGATATACACTTCTTTAGAGTCTTTAAATTCGCTACGGAATAAGGTAAAACTGGTGGTAATATTGCTTCCCCATAAATCCGTATTGCGATACAGTATTTCTACCCCATAGGTGCGACCTTCGCCAATAGACAAAACCTCTTCTGCTCCAAATACATCAAAATCGGCACTTTTGGATGAGATAGCTACTGAATCGCTGATGGAGAAAGGATAAGCATTGTAAAGTTTATAAAAACCTTCTACTGTAAATCGGCTATTTGGGTTTGGTTTATTTTCTACTCCCACTACAAAATGGTCAGTATATTTGTAGCGAAGACGGTTATCTTTATTAATTAGATTACCCGCTATATCTCTGTATCCCATGGTGGTATAAGCTGGACGTTGGTAGTAGCGTCCTGTATTGGCGTTTAACGACCATTTATTTGTTAATGCATAACTAGCCGAAATACGTGGAGAGAATTGTTCCAATGGGTTTGACATTTGTTCGCTGTAGGTATTGCCATCTATGCGGGCACCTGCTGATACGAGTAATCGCTCAGCGAGTAAATTGCGGCTGATTTGTGTAAATGCCGAATAGGAATAGAAGTCGAGCTCAGTTTCGTAATCAAACTCTACTACTTGTGCATTGAAAAATAATTTGTTGTAGGTATAATTGGTATATTGATTGTATTCAGCACCAGCGCCATACAAAAATTTCCACGCACCTTGACGTGTTACATATTCGTACCTAATTTTTGTTTCTATCTCGTTCGAGGCATAGTCAAAATTGAGGTTAGTAGGTGCTTCGATGTTGTCTTGGTATTTTTGCGATACATTGTTGAGGTGGTTGCGACTCAAAACCAAGGTTTGGTTACCGTTTTTAAAGAAATTGCGGTACACAGCCCCTACGGTATATGTCCATTGGTCGTTGGTAGGCAGGTATTTAAGTATAAAACGTTGGCTTTCTGTTTCGTTGGCACTGAGGTTTAACCTGTTTACATCAAAAGCACCTAAGCCAATAAAGCTCAATTCGTTGTTTTGGTTAAAACGAATTTTATGCTTAAATTGGATATCGTTGTAAGTAGGCAAAAAGGGCAGTCCAATCAGGTCGAAAAGAAATTCTAAATACGAGCGTCTTACCGAAAATACGAACGAACTTTTATCGCCTATCGGACCATCAAGCGTAAGAGCCAAATCGCTAGCACCTACTGTGGCACGTGTTTTTAAACGGTCTTTATTGCCATCTATCAACCGAAAATCGAGTACAGAGCTCAATGCATTGCCCCTGTTGGCAGGAAATGCTCCCGCAAAAAAGTCGAGCTCGCGTACAAAATCTACGTTGATAATCCCTGCCGGTCCGCCACTCGAACCTTGTGTAGCAAAGTGGTTGATGTTGGGTATTTCTACGCCATCGAGAAAAAAACGGTTTTCGTTGGCACCACCACCACGCACAATAATATCGTTGCGGTTGGCTGGGGTAGCACCTACTCCTGGTAAAGATTGAATTACTTTAGAAATATCGCGATTACCGCCTGGGCTTTTTTCTATTTCTTTGATGCCGATGGAGCGTAAACTGAGTGGACTTTCTTCGCGTTGCCTAAAACGAGATGCTTCTACCACCACATCATCTAACTGTATGTTTGATGGTTTCATCTCAATTTCGATATACGGCGTGTTAGCGTTGGTAATTAGAATTTCTTTCGTTACCACAGGGTCGAATCCAAGCGAATTAACTGCTACCCGTACATAACCAGGTTTTAAACCAAAGATAGCAAAGTTACCGTCTAAGTCCGTAATAGTACCAATGGTAGTACCATCGATAATGACATACGCAAAATCAACCGGTTGGTTGTTGTCTGGATTGTAAACCCTACCACGTAATGCACCTCCTTGTTCTGCTTGTGCAAAACCTGAAAATCCTATTGCTGCTAGTAGTGTGGCAATAAGGATGGTTTTTAATGTATATATATTCATTGTAAATTGTGTTGAGTGATTTTTTTTTTACTTAACACAAAAGTAGAAAATAAATTTGATATAAAAATATTTCCATAAGAAAATAAATTTAAAAAAATAAAAAAACCTGTTACGTAATTTGATGCAATTATGGCAGAAAGAATCAAACGTAACAGGTTTTAGACACAGTAAGGTATTATCGGATAATTTGTGTATTGTTTTCGTTTACAATTTTAATAATTAAATGATTGTTAACTATGGGTAAGCTTACAGTATTTGATGTAGCCATAGTGGAATAAACAAGTTGTCCTTGTAAGTTATATACCGTTATTGTTGCGTTTTCTGGTATGTTGTATAGGATATTGTTGACTCTATAGGCAGCATTTTCGGTTGCTAATTGTGGTATGCTTGTAGTAGATTCTTTTACAGTTAATTTATCCATGCAAAAAAATGCAGCTGTATTCATGCCCCAATCGCCAGTGTCAGTTGATTCTATTGTGAAATACAGAGATGCAATGGTACCAAGTGCAGATAAATCGAATTTTTCCCAATTGGTAACTTGCGTTAACGAGCCATTTTCAAATTTAGCTAAGTAGAAACTTGCCGAACCTGTGCTATTTCCATTTTCGTCTAAGCCATTGGCAATCAGTTTTACATAATCACCTTCTTGGTTGAGGATACGTGTAAACATACCTCCATTCATATTTTCGTAATAGGGCCAAGGGTGGTTTGTAACATATACTTCTACAGCTTCGTATTTTTGTCCATCGGCAAATTTTATTTCGTTACTATAGCCATTATAAGCATACGTAGAGTAGTTCGCTACAAGATATGGTATTCCTTGTTCTGTGTCAACTACACCATTTGTAGTTACAATAGCTCCCGATTGGTCGGTTTTAATTCCTCCGCCTGCCATACAGCCCCATTCATTTTCTATCCACCCAGTGGAGCTATAGTCTGTATTATCACCACTTGTTGAGAGAGTAAAACCGTCCCAATATGTTCCGCCCCAAGAATCTTGGTCGATTAAGTGTGCTAACTTAAAATTTTGAAACTGCAACCATGTATAGTCAGATGATTCGCTGTACGTATCTGTCCAGTATTTTTTTTCTGTGTCGTAGTTAATGTTCGCAGGGGTTGTTGGGTTGCTTAGGTTCAACACGATATTGGTGGCAAAAGTATTGCTAGCCAATAAAAGCAAAGAAATCAGTGTCAGTAATCTTGTTTTCATGGTTTAATGTTTTATTAGTTTGTAAATATGGTTTTGTTTTGTGTTGATAATATGTACAATATAGTTCCCAGTAGGAAGTTGTGATGTAGTAATTGTATTTTCGCCTGGAGTAATCATGTATTTTCCGATTAAATTACCAGAGATGGTATATAAAATCATTTCACAATTTTCATTGGCTTTCACAATCAATGTTTCATTAAAAGGATTTTGAATATACATTTGCTTATTTTCTTGTGAATGTATTACAGTTGGCAATGAGGCATTGGGGTGCAAATCTTCCACGCCTGCTATTTCGGTTGATGTTTCGCCAAGCCAACCAGCTTCTTGTACCATTGCTGTATAGATTTTGATAAAATCAATATGGGTAAGTTGAACTGGATTGCCTGATGCATCTACTGCCCAGTCAATGTTAAAACTAGTTTTATCATTGGTGCTATTATTCGGTTGGTTATCTGCATAACCCCACGATAAGGCAGGCAAGGTAAAATTGGAGCCATTCTGTACGGCATTGCTCGCTAGTTTGGTTCCCCTAAATGTGAGCGTATTGTCAGCTATCCACAATGGGTACATGGTACTTTGTGAGGCAAAAGATATGTGTGTTACCTGACCGCTTCCACCTTGATTATCAGTCCATTGGATATGCGATTTTTGTAAATCAGGATTGGGTCGTGTGTAGGTAATCTCATAGTTTTTAATAGTGCTTGACAGTTGATAATCAGAACCAGCCAATTCGTACCAAGGTTCATCGTTGTCGGGTACTCCATTGCCATTCAAGTCTTGACAAACCATCACAATGCCTGGCTCCGCACCATTAGCAAAAGCATTGCCATATACTTTAAAATCATATTCTTCGGCTACATTCACAATAGAATGGTCGAATCCAACAATAATATATCCGCCAAAAGCTCCCAGTCCAACCAAACCATTGGTTTTACCTACCAATTGAGTAGCTGCCCAAGCCACCGCATTTTCGTGAGAATCACTCTTATCAGCAGGAGGAAATAAACGATTGATATGTTGCCCAGGTGCTGGACGATAATCAATAATTTCGGTTACGTAAGCAGAATTTGCTGCTTGTAAGTTACACACAATCAATCCTAAAAGAATCGTTACAAGTAAATTTCTTTTCATCATTAAGTGAGTTAAGTTAGTTATTTTGTTTGGTTAAGAATGCAATATGAGCAGGAATATCACCCGTGGTAACGTACCATTTTCGTTTGCCAGTTTTGCTGTAGCAATATACAGTACCCGGAATAATGTAACTTTTCGCATCAGTAATATAGATATCTCGCGTAATAGGGTGTACTGCTATGCCATAAGGCATTTTGATGGCTGTTTCTGTTCCATCTGTGATAAAATTATTTGCCTCAATGTTTTGTGTACTTGTGTTGATTAAGGCATACTCAATGTTGGTATTGCCTGACAAAAAATTAAATTCTGAACTGATAACATAAGCCGAATCGCCCACAATACATAGGTTTGAAACAGGAATATCAACCTTTTTATCTACCCGCAAGGTGTTGGTGTTAAGGATATACAAGCACGAAGCAATGTCGGTGTAGTTGCCTCTACTACTGATATATAGGTTTCCTTTATTGTCTGATTTTAATCGATGAAGATTAATGCCTACTTCAACTTTTTGTGTTTCGGTAAAAGTTTGTAGGCAAATTACAGAAACCGTATTATCATACTCTGGATACATATATCCGCCAGAATTAGCAACATACAGCGTACCATTAACTATAGCCATTTCTTCGGGTTGGTAACCAACATGTACTGTTCGGGTTATTTGCAAACTTGCTGTATCAATTTCAGCTACATAACCTACTTGCGTATTGTTACTTAACTCAACAGGTCCAGCATACGAACTTACATAAGCTTTTCCATTATAAAATGTGATATAACGGCAATTGGGTATTTCTATCATTCCTATATGTTTGGCAGTAGTGGCATCCATTACTTCTACAAATCCAGAGGTGTTGAGAACAGCGTATAATTTGTTTCCATAAATTTGTAAGTCATTGCCAACATCACCCAATTCTGATACTACCTGAGGGTTGGTAGCCGCATACATATTTTTAGTATATATGCCTGTTGTAAAGTCAAAATAATCGAGCGTAGCTTTGTTGCTCCCCATATTCCCTTCGTTTAACAAATAAAAACCCACTACCTCGCTATTAGTTGTTTCGTCGGTTACAGGCGTTTTACTTGGCAAAAGTACAGGCTCATCTGTGCGACAAGCTGTAAAAAATGCCACTATTAGCACAGAGAGAATAGCTATTGGTATGGAATAATTCTTTTTGTTCATTTATATACGTATTTTTAAGCTACATTTAAAATTCGTTCCCGGCATTGGGTAGTTTAGTACCACATCATATTGTTGGTTTAGTAGGTTATTTATCTCCACTAAAGCAGTCCATTGATAACCAAATAATGCAAAATCTTTCGAAATGCTTGCATCATGTGTGTACCAAGGTTGTACATAGTTTTCGGGTATATTGGCACTGGCATTGTATCGTTCGCCAGTGTAGATAAAGCTATAATTGAACGACCATTTTTTGTATGCAACAGCTACTACTGCGGTGCCGCTATGCCAAGGAATATAAGGTATTTGATGACCATAATACTCTTCTGTTTTATCCGTTTTGTCTTCTGCTAATTGGTAGGTATAGTTCATCTTGAGCAAGCCTAACACATCTTTTGAAAAATTCATGCTCGTTTGTACCGAAATGTCTGTACCAATTATCTCTACCAATCCTAAATTTGTCATTTGCCAACGGAAAGGATTGGCTGTTGGTACGGCAATAATTTTATCTTCTACACGGTTGTAATAGCCATCAATTTGAATGTCAAAAGAGGGGGTAAAACTTGTGTGTTTTGGTGCAGAGGTATATTTTGCTCCAATGGCATATTGGCTTACATATTCAGGTTGTAAAGATGCATTTCCTACAAAGGTATAGTACAAATCGTTGAATGTGGGTACACGAAAGATACGTTTATAAAATCCATGTAGGTTAAATGGAATATATAACCAGGGTTGAACCGAGGCAAACAACGATGGGGTAACCATACTTTTATTGTTAGATGAGGTACCCACTTGTACGTGTTCTTGTACAAACGTGCCCAAGGCATTCGCCTGAAGTTGTACGTGTGGAAACTTAAACGATTGTGTAATGGCAACTAATTCTGTAAAACGAGTAGGGTAGGCAAAGTTATATAAATCAGCATCTAAGGTATTCCACTGCAGGTCGGTAGCTATGCCCATTTCCCAGCAGTTGAACAGGTGAAAAGATTGTGCTAAGGAGCCGTATATTTCTTTTTGACGATACTCATTATCAATGTATTGCAGGGTGTAATCTGGGTTTAAATAGCGTGTATAATCATCAGCGTATTTTATGTTACCTAATAATGAATATTTATTTTTTGAGTATTTAATAGAACTTTGAACAAAGAAATTATTGTCCCAAAGGCGTTGTTGGTGTTCGTAAATATTGCGAGCAATGTATCCTGGCAAACCTCTTTCGGAGTGATAATTATACACTTGCACGTGCCAATCTGTATTACTTGTTTTACCAAACAACCCAAATTCTGTTCTAATAGCCTCTATGTCAGCGTTTTTTCTAATTGCTGTTGTGTCGTAGGCTACAGTACCATCAGCACTCACTTTTCTGAAAGTAAATGGATACCTTCCGTTAGCATTGGTATATTCGGCACTTACTACGCTACTAATGGTAGAGGTGATTTTTTGTTGCCATACCAGCGATGGATTGTGCAACCCAAACGAGCCCGTTTTGTAATTACCAATAAGGTTGTAGGTTTTGTTGGGTTCAAATGTGGGTGTTTTTGTTTGTAAATAAATGCTACCAGCAGCCCCAAAATCTTTAGCAGATTGCAAAACAGTGCTTTTTTGTCCGTTATACAAGCTAATGGATTCCATATTGTCCAATGAAAATCTTCCTAAATCTACCTGTCCGT
>JAAYPI010000087.1 GCA_012519885.1 Bacteroidales bacterium | reverse complement strand
TTTGTTTCATCGTGGCAAATATAGTGTATTATTTTTCAATTTGCAAATTTTTACGTTTATTTGTAAAATGTTTTTATAGTTTCTACCAGTTCGTCAAGAAATGTTTCTTGTTCAAATCCTTCCAAGTCGCAAACTGCTTTGTCAAATAAGATACCTCTTTTTAAATTTTCAATCATCAACTTTCGTGTATTATTTTGAAGCTCAATAGGGTCATACTTTACTACAACAACATCATCTTGAACAAAATTACTGACCGATAAGGTATAATTATTTTTCTTAATCTCTTCAAGCGTGGCAATATATTTTTTATCCTTTTCAATATCGATAAATTCAATATCCGTTGTCGTTTTATTTTTCTTGAATACAATTAAAGCTGTTTCAATAGTTGTATCTACAAATTGTTTGCCCGGTATTCTAATTATTTTTTCAATCCAATTATTATCAACTATCCATTTCCTAATTTGTCCTTCCGAATACCCTCGATAAAGAATGCCAGGAAAGTTTAACACAACAGCTATACCATCGTCAGCTAAATAGTGTAGAATGTGTAAAATAAACGCATAATCAGCTTTACTTTTTGGAGGTAAGGCAGGTGCAAGCCTAAATCTATCATCGGTAAAAATTCCATTTAATATTGGAGGCTCCCAAGCAATTGAGAAAGGTGGGTTTGCTACTATACATTTGAATTTTCTATCAAAAAAAGCTGGTTCTTTTAGCGTATCACCACAATAACCTTCAAAATTAACTAATCTATTTTTTGCCGCTTCGAGTTGGTGGTCATTTAATTCTTGTCCGTATTTTTTTACATCATCATTAAACACCGAAAGCAAAGCACCATCTCCGCACGTTGGGTCGTAAACCTCATCCGTTTCAATGTCTACAAACGATTTTATCAATAGAGCAAGTTCGTTTGTTGTGTAAAAAATGCCCTTTGCTTTAAATTCTTCCTTTATTGATTTTAGGCTGTAGCTCATCGTTTTAGAACGTTTACAATTTGATATTCAAAGGTTATACTTTTTGAAATAACATCTTCTGCATCTTCTATGGAATTTGCTGTTACTTCTGTTCGAAATAATTTTCCATTCGACCAAAGCTCTACCAAGTATCTGTTCATTGCGTTATTTATTGTTTTGTAACTTACGTTTATTTTTTAGCTTTTCGCATATTTCGTTTTTATGCTTTTGGTAATATCGTTTAGCTGCTTCGCTCTTTTTCCCACTCGCTGCGTAGTATTTTTGATATTGCTTTTGATATTCCTTGCGTGTCATTTTTACTTCATCCAATAGGCTGACAATATGTTTAGCATCAATCATAGAAACCTCGCCTAATTCGGCAGCTTTCAAAAACTCTTCTTTTGTATATTTTTTCATTTCTTTTAATTTATGCAATTAATAATTCATCCATTAAAACGGCTGATAACACTCCATTTACGAAATTAAAACTTCGCAAATTACGGTGTTAGCAACAATTAATTGCCTAAGTACCCATCCACATATTTTTCTATATCTACAATGGTAGCTCCTTCATCTTGGCACATTAGCACATCATCTAAGAAGTCAATTAACAGTTCTCTTCGGTTGCTAACATCGTTTAACCGTAATTGCTCGGTTACCTGCTCATCAATAAAGTTTGTAAGCCATTCTACTTTTTGGTTGCTAGTTATATCGGTTCTTGATATAAGTTGGTTTAATTTTTCAATCTGTGTTACTTTCATTTCGTTTATATTTATTAAGTTTTGTAATCAATTCCGCAACTACGGTTACACGTAGCAGTTATATAATTCTAATCCATTTATCATTCAACGTCTCCCCAACTTCAATTTCGCCATTGATAAAAAGCTCGTTAAGCCCATTTCTAATCTCATCGGCTGCGATACCTTCAATCGTGGCTCGGTCGAACACATCTCTGAAAAATGCGTGTGCCGGTTCGATATTCCTTGCTTTCTTTTCTGCAATTATTTTAAAAATTATATTCTTTAACAT
>JAAYPI010000086.1 GCA_012519885.1 Bacteroidales bacterium | reverse complement strand
CTAATACCCTCAACTGTTTCATCAAGTGAAACAACTCGTTGATATTGCAACCGCCATTGCAAAGCGTTTGAAATAGTCAAATATCCTTGAACTGGTGGTGTTTTCAGGATTTGTTTTGCTAACTGATTCAGCATTATTTCATCGGCTGGAATATTTTTATCATTCAAGTATGCAACAATATCTTCTACATTGGCTTTATCCTTAACCATTTCACGCAAACGGTACGTTGTAGTATAATCGGCTGTCCGTTCTTTTGAAATAAAAGAACAGCTAACAAAATCAAGTTTTGCGGTCTTTGTTTTTGGGTCATCTATTTTGTCGTAAACAAAAACAAGTAAGTTGTACCCAAGTCCAAAAACCTTCTGTTTAGCATCTTTAAAAGGACAAGATGATTGAGGTTGTTTGATTGATGTAACTTAATATCTGTCAAAATATCTTCTGAAGGCAAATCTATGCCATTAGCAGAAGAGCCTATTTTTGTTTTGTATTTTGAGTTTAATTGCTCTTGAAACTTATGTTCTATATGGGTACCTACGGCTTTTCCGTCAGTTACCCCAAAAAGTGATTTATTTTGAATTTTCGATTCTGCGATGCAAAATGCTTTGGCTTCAGCTTTTAGTTTGTCTATTGTCAGTTGGTCTTTCATTCTAATTCCTTGTTTTTTTAGTTTGCAAATTTAATCATTTTTCTTGTTGGTACGCTTTTAGCATGAAACACAACATCTGCGTATACACCATACTATGGCATATAGCCAATCCATTAATTTACTCACAACAAAGTTAAAGATTAAATTATACCAAACAAATACTTGCGATGGAAATAATGGGTATACAATGGCTTTTTTATCATTTACTGGCTACATCATAATAGAAAACACATACCAATTTGTTAGTTAGCTCCAGCGGAGCGGTATAGATATCTTCGTGTAAGAATAGTACACGGAGTATGTACGTTAGCTCTTAGCTCAGAAAACTACAAGTCTATCGCACAAAAACCCACTTAAAACGTGCTACTTTGTTCGGCTTTGAGCAAGATACGTTTGGCTTCTTCCTCTGCACGTTTGTTCAAGTTATCTGCCTGTTTTTGAGCTTCTTTTACCATTTCGCGAGCAGATACTTCGGCAGCTCGTTTGGTTAATGGATTGTTTGCCTGAGCAACCAATGCTTTGCCTTTTTTGTCGGCTTCGGCTACCAAACGCTCTCCAGCAACTTTGGCTTCTTGCACTAATTTATCCGCTTCTTTGTTGGCTTGTTCCAAGGCTTTGGCTCTACGCAGACGTGCATCTTCTAAGGCTTTTTCTTTGGCATCGTCCACTTTTTCGGTTACTTGTGCTTTTATTTCTTGTTTTTTCTCTTCTACCACAGCTCCCAAAGTGCTAAGTAAGTCTACTTTTACTGTTGGCTTGGTAAATGTGCCCCCAACGGCTATTGCCATGTTAGAAAATTTGCCAAGATTAAGTTTGTCGGGCAAACGCACATTACCTGTGTAAGCAATGGATTTGTCTAATCCGGTTTGTCCACCAAGGGTAAAATCAACATCTTTTACTTTAAACTTAAAAGGTTTCGTTGTTACTTTCCCATTATTAATTTCAAACATCATGGCAATATCTTTTACTACCATTGGCACAATATCATCGCGTTTTAGCGATTTGGCTATGGCATTTAAGGCAGGTACATTTTCTAATCCTACTGATGAGGTGGTGAGTTTTCCACTGCCCATAAAACTGGCTAAATCGGGCATCATATCTTGTTGCAACAACGAATTAAACGAAAAAGTAGTAGAAAACTTACCCAAGGCATTGCCCAAAATAGGAGCAAACTTGCTCAGCGTTTCTACTTGTTTTGAAACCTCGCTGAACAATACATCTTGAATTTGCAAGGTAAAATCAACACGTGGTTTTTCGGGTTCGGTCGTGCTATACACACCGTTCATTAGCATTTTACCTCCAAACGCATTTACAGACATATTATTGATGGTTAAATCTCCATCGGCAATGGTCAATTTTCCATTTGCATTGGTAAAATTCATTTTTTCGTACACCAACTCATCAAATGTGGCAGTACATACAAAATGGATATTTTTGGGCAATACGATTACAGACATTGGCTCCTCATCCGTTTCTTCTTGCACACTATCTTGTGACATAAAATCGCTAGCGTTAAAATATCTTGATTGCAAGGCTAATTGTCCGTCTAAAGTTTGATTTTTAAGCACATACGGCACTACATTCTCCAATTTCCCTTGTGCTTGTATGTCGTTTCTGCCAATTTGCATATCTAATGTAGAAAGCTCCACAAAACGATTATTGATGAGAGCACTAGCCTTGTTTATTTTCAGTGCTTGTGGTAACGACGGGTATACAAGATGCATCTTCGTAATATCGATTTTTCCCGCAAACGTAAATTTATCGTACTGATTTTTTTCGTAATACGACATTCTGCCCGCTAGCAACATATCTACATCCAATAATCCTTGTAAGGTAATGCCTTGTTCTAATGGGTAGAACTCTTGTATGTCGGATAAATTCAGTTTTCCATTGGCTTTAAAATCCACATTTGGGTCCGACATAGGTGTAGTAATATGCATAGAGGCAGCAAAAGGATTGTTTCCCAAACGGAAAGCAAAACGTGACACATCAATTACTGTTTCATCCAAGGTTTTTCCAGGATTGGTAATGGCTGTTTTAATGGTTATTTGATCTAATTTTTTTGGTAAATCAGGATACTTAAACCACGCATTTTCTACCGATAAATTTAAACCAAATGCAGGATAATAATCCCCTACCATATCGCCTTTTACAAAACCAGTTAACGACACCTTGCCGTCAGCTTGCAAGCTGGCAAAATCAGTAGCATATACAGCAGGTACAAGCGATAACAAAGACTTAAAATCGACCTCACTTGCCAACAACGTAATATCCATAGCCCACCCATTATCAATGCTTTTGAGCCAACCGTCAAAGGCAAAGGGAACAGCATTTAATTGCGACTGATTTTCGCTAAATGTAAACTTCATATCATTCAAGTTGGCATTGATAGTAGCATCGAAAACGGCACTAGCTTTGGATAGATACTCCATACCCTCCATCACGAATGTTACCGTTTCGGCAGTTGTTTTGGTTACAAGAAGTGAACTATCGGCAGTTAAATCGCCCGTAGTATGGTGGTTGATATTAGTAAGATACAATTGCATATCGCCTTCTTCGTCAATATAGGAAAAATTGGTGCGTTTAATTGTAAAATCTTGCAACTTAAAATGAAAAGCAAATGCTGAGGTATCTTCTACTGCCAAGGTATCTTCTTTCATTATATCCCAATTGGCTCTCCCATCAGGCAAAATACGCAACTTAACGGATGCTTCGTCAACTTCTATGCGTTTTACATCGTAACCATTATCGGCAAATAAACTTTTCAGGTTTACAACCATGCCAAAATCTTTGGCATAAAACAAGGTATCTGCTTCAAAATCGGCTACACCAACGATACTAAAATCTTGCAACTGAACGGTTGCATTTGGAAAATTGCGAATAAAACTCAATTTTATACCCGAAAAATCGGCTCGAGCGTTCAACAGTGCATTGACTTCTTGTTTTGCTAAGGTCAAAATCTTATCTTTGAAAAAGTAAGGAGCCGTAAGCAAGGTGGCAAAAACAAGAATAAACAACACTAAAAAACTGATAAGTATTCTTTTTACAATTTTATTCATAGTATAGCAACATTAAAAAAATTATAGAAATCAGAAGAATGAAATTTAAACTACAAAAATAATAAAAAAGAATGCCTATACCTGTTTATCCCAGTTTTTTTTACTTCTTTTATGATTCCAGAAAAAATTTGCCCTACACACACGGAATTAAGTACATCTTCATAGTGCCATTTTGTATAATTATACCTATCTTAGCGATGAAATTGTAAAATGCTAACTCCATTTGTATTGTTACGATAATGACAGAAACAAAAAAAATATCCTATATTGAACAACAACAGCGAACCATAAAAGGCATGATAGCTTATTATTGCAAAAAGAAGCACCAACAAGGGCAACTTTGCGAGGAATGCAAAACATTAACAGCTTATGCGTTAGCTCGTTTAAGCGCCTGCAAATACGGCGAAAACAAACCTAGTTGCCGCAAATGCCCAACTCATTGTTATGCCCCCAATAAACGCAAAATGATGGAAGAACGCATGCGTATAGTAGGTCCAAAGATGGTATATTTACGCTACTTCCTTTCTGCTTATGAAAATTATTAAATCAATAAAAAAAGTATCTATATGACTAATTACATGAATCCTTGGCACCACGTATCGCCTCATACTACGCAAACTGATAGTGTGCAAGCAATTATCGAAATACCCAAAGGAAGTAGGGCAAAATACGAACTCGACAAAGAAAGTGGCTTAATTAAACTCGATCGAGTGTTGTACTCATCAGTGTATTATCCTGTAAACTACGGATTTATTCCGCAAAGTTATTGCAACGACAAAGACCCATTGGATATTTTGGTGCTATCAATGATTGAACTTACCCCCATGTGTATAGTAACTGCCAAAGTTATTGGAGTAATGCAAATGGTAGATAGCGGTGCAACTGACAATAAAATAATAGCAGTAGCAACTGGCGACCCAAGTGTGAGTCATTACAACGATATAGAGGAACTGCCACCTCATTTTATTTCGGAATTAAAAAACTTTTTCGAAGACTATAAAAAACTGGAAAAGAAACACGTAGAGGTAGATGAATTTTTGAACAAAAAAGCTGCTTTGGAGATTATTGCCGAGAGTTTTGTATATTACGATACTACGTTTAGAAAATAAGCATGCAAAAAGAGGGACAAGACATACAGGTTTTTTGGTTTCGTCGCGACCTGCGTTTGACTGACAATGTTGGTCTATATAATGCCTTGCAAGACAAAAGATATCCTGTATTCCCTCTATTTATTTTCGATACAGACATTTTATCTTCCTTGCCTTCTACGTATGATAAGCGGGTAGATTATATTCATCAAATTCTTACATCTCTTAACCAAGAATTGCATCAATTAGGCTCATCGTTGATGGTAGAAATTGGCAAACCAACCGAGGTTTTCGAAAAATTGACCACTCAATTTACGATTAAAGCAGTACATACAAACTCTGATTATGAGCCTTACGCCATTCAACGCGACAAAGAAGTACGTTCATTGTTGCATACAAAAGGAATCACCTTACATACCTATACTGATCAAGTTATTTTTGCACCAGGCGAAGTAATAAAAGTAGACGGAAGTCCTTATACTATTTTTACGCCTTTTTCAAAAATATGGCTACGTAAATACGAGCAACTACCTCATCAAGAATATACCACTGACGCATATAAGAAAAATTGGTTGTCAACACTTGCTCAAGAAATACCATCACTCGCAAAATGTGGATTTAAAAAAACGAGCATACAGTACACACCCCCCAGTATCCCCTACTCGATTATTGACAACTATACAGATACACGAAATTTTCCAGCCATAAATGGCACTTCAACTCTAAGCATCCATCTACGCTTTGGAACCATAAGCATCCGACAATTGGCACGCATAGCTTTTACACGTAATCATACGTATGTAAGCGAACTGATTTGGCGAGATTTTTTTATGCAAATCTTGTATTTTTTTCCACACGTACAAACAAATGCTTTTAAACCAAAATACGATGCTATTGAATGGAGAAACGATACCGCAGAATTCAGTCGATGGTGCAATGGGACTACTGGATATCCATTGGTAGATGCAGGAATGCGTCAACTAAACGAAACGGGCTGGATGCACAACAGAGTAAGAATGGTAGTAGCTAGTTTTTTGTGCAAACACTTATTGGTAGATTGGCGTTGGGGCGAAGCGTATTTTGCCACCAAATTGATGGATTATGATTTATCCGCCAATAATGGCAACTGGCAATGGGCAGCAGGTTGTGGCTGCGATGCAGCACCCTATTTTAGAGTATTCAACCCTACAGAGCAAGCAAAAAAGTTTGATTCAAACAGCGAATACATTCGTCAATGGATACCTGAAGTAGACACAAACAAGTACGCTACACCCATCGTTGAGCGTACATTTGCACGTAACCGGGCTATCGAAACGTATAAAAAAGCTATATCAGGGTAAATTCTCACAAAAAAGGCTTAAAAAGGTAAAAAAAAGCTATATAAAGTAGAATATTTTTTTCTATCTTTGCCACAAATCAACACACCACCTATGATTTTAGCCACGATATTTGAAACAACACTACCATTAACCAATCCTGTGTTGAAATTTTTGTTAATTCTTATCATCATCTTAGCCGCACCCATATTCTTAAATAAAATAAAAATCCCTCATTTGCTTGGATTAATTATTGCAGGAGCCATCATTGGTCCTTTTGGGTTAAATTTAATCGAACGTGATAGTGGAATCATTCTTTCAGGGACAGCCGGTTTGCTATATATCATGTTTTTAGCAGGCTTAGAAATAGATATTGCTGATTTTAAAAAAAACACAAGTCGTAGTCTTGTTTTCGGGATGTACACGTTTATCATTCCTATGGTATTAGGCATATTGAGCGGTATATTCATTCTTCAATTTTCTATTACCACATCGGTACTTCTTGCCAGTATGTTTGCTTCCCATACCCTTATTGCCTACCCCTTAATTAGCAAATTGGGTGTAGTAAAAAATAAAGCTGTAACAATGGCAGTAGGAGGCACGATGATAACAGACACACTTGCTTTATTGGTATTGGCAGTAATAGTTGGGATGGCAAATGGCGAGGTTAATAGCGATTTTTGGATTCGCTTATCGGTTTCCCTTTTAGCATTTGGATTAATTATAACTATCCTATTTCCAATAATTGCACGATGGTTTTTTAAGAAATTTGATGATAATGTAGCCCAATATATTTTTGTGTTAGCAATGGTCTTTTTAGGAGCTACTTTAGCTGAATTAGCTGGTATAGAGGCTATTATTGGGGCATTCTTAACGGGGTTAGCTTTAAATAGACTCATACCACATACTTCTCCGCTCATGAATAGAGTGGAATTTGTGGGAAATGCCATTTTTATTCCTTTCTTCTTAATCGGTGTAGGAATGTTGGTTGATTACCGAGCATTTTTTAAAGATTGGGAAACCTTAAAAGTAGCAGCAGTAATGACTATTATCGCTACATTAGCAAAATTTTTAGCAGCTTGGCTTACTCAAAAAACATACAAACTTAGTCTTGATGAACGAAGAATTATTTTTGGATTAAGCAATGCACAAGCAGCAGCTACCTTAGCCGCGGTATTAATTGGATATAATCTTCAAATTTTCGATGCTAGTGTGCTAAACGGAACTATTTTGATGATATTAGTAACCTGTACAATTGCATCTTTTCAAGCTCAAAAAGGAGCAAAAAATATTGCTTTATCCGAAGATTTAAAATCTTCAACGGGTGAAGTTGAAACAGACGAACGCATTCTAATTGCCATTAACCAAGAAAACAATTTAGAAGAATTGGTAAATTTAGGGGTAACAATTAAGTCAAAACACAACAAAAAAGGACTTTTTGCTTTGCATATTATTGATAATGATGAATCAAACAACAACGACGAAAAAAAAGGGAAAAAGTTATTACAAAGAGCAGGTCAAATAGCGGCTTCTACCGACAATAAATTGCAGGAACTATTGCGCTACGATATTAATTTAGTAAATGGCATCACAAGTAGCCTAAAAGAGCAACGCATCACCGATTTAATTTTAGGCTTAAACAATGAAAAAGGGATTTCAGATGGATTTTTTAGCAACCTTACTTTAGGCATATTGAGCAAGTCGAACCCTACCACCTTAATTTATAAACCAACACAACCTTTTGGCACCATCAAACGCCATTTAGTAATTGTACCTGATAAAGCTGAAAAAGAAATAGGATTTCCTTTTTGGATTATCAAAACATGGAATATCGCACGCAATTCGGGAGCAAAGATTGTCTTTTACTCAAGTATAGATACCCAAAAAGTAATTCGAGAAATTCAATCCAAACATCCAATCGAATGCACCTTTAAAGAGTTTTCAGATTGGGATGATTTTTTAATATTATCAAGAGATATTGAGGCAAATGACAACTTAATTGTTATTCTGAGTCGCAAAGACAAACCCTCTTATACCCCATCTATGCAACGTATACCCTCATATCTCAATAAATATTTTGAGGAAAATAGTTATATACTGGTTTATCCAATGCAAGTGGGCGTAGGAGAAACGTCTATGATGGACATTTCTAACCCTACCATTTTAGAACCTATTGAAAAATTGGATGAAATTGGAAAAACAATAGCAAAAATATTTAGAAAAAAAATATAACCTACACATAAATGAACATATTGCTAAAAAAACTTGTATCACATGTTACTATCATCCCCGAACGAGATGAATTCGATGCTATCCATTCTAGTATTGTTAAGGATATTGCTTTTAGGGGTACGAATTTATGGATTTTGATGTTTGCTATCATTGTAGCCTCTGTTGGTTTAAATATGAATTCAACAGCCGTGGTGATTGGTGCTATGCTTATCTCTCCGCTTATGGGTCCAATCAATGGCATGGGGTATAGCATTGCCACGTACGATATTGCCTTATTTAAACGTGCAGTAAAAAACTTTTCTTTTGCCGTAATTGCCAGTTTGGTTGCCTCTACGATATACTTCACTTTAAGCCCCATATCAACAGCTCATTCTGAATTACTTGCCCGCACAAGCCCATCTATATACGATGTACTGATTGCCTTATTTGGGGGCTTAGCTGGTATTATTGCCATTAGTAGCAAACAAAAAAGAAATATTATACCAGGCGTAGCCATTGCAACAGCCCTTATGCCTCCGTTGTGTACAGCTGGGTACGGATTAGCTACATTTCAGATGAATTTCTTTTTTGGTGCCATCTACTTATTTACTATCAATACTGTATTTATAGCCTTAGCTTCCTTATTTGTCTCTCAGTTGCTAAAATTTCCAATACGCACATTAGTTGATGAAAGAAAAAAACGACGTGTAAACCGGTATATTTCTACAGTTATTGCTATTGTATTTTTACCTAGTATTTATTTTGGTTATACCTTGGTGGTGAAAGAAAAATTTACCGAAAATGCAACTAAATACATCTCTAACGTAAGTTTGCTCGACGA
Source organism: Bacteroidales bacterium (assembly GCA_012519885.1). GTDB lineage: Bacteria > Bacteroidota > Bacteroidia > Bacteroidales > Paludibacteraceae > JAAYPI01. Next base: position 8,618 of record JAAYPI010000086.1, on the reverse strand, counting down.
TATATACCTACTAAAGAGCGATATAGATACTAAAAACGAGTCTATTTCTCTGGTATATGGAGGCAACTCCATGGATGATGAAACACGCCAATCAATTATTGATAAAGCGAAGGATTTTAATCTTGATAAGGCACAAATATTAGTTCGTCAGGGATTTACCTTTGATGGTGCAGAAGAACACAATGCCGAGCTATACAAATTACGATTGGAGTTGAGCCATGTGGATACGCAATTAGCTATTAAGCAACAAAAAATTGATAGCATGCAGCAACAACATGAAATGGGGAAAATTATTTTAAAAGAAATCAGAACCATTTACCCTCAAATTCAAGCTTGCACCTTTACACAAGGTTTCTCGCATCATATCAATAAAGAAAAAGAGGCACAACAAACACAGATTATTTTATTTTCACTTGAAGGAGATACAATAAGTACTGACAATAAATCAATCATAAAAAATTGGCTTAAAACCCGTTTGCAGGAAGATCAAATACGAGTATATTATAACTAAAAAGAAAAAGTGGAGTCCAGAACCCACTTAAAAAAACGGGGCGAACCCGAAAAGCCTTACGAGTAGGGAAAAACATAAATTTATTTTTATGAAAAATTTAAAAACACTTTTCGCATCATTTGCAATTGTTGCTATGATGTCAAGTTGCTCTCTGACTTTACCAGTAGCAGCTACAAGCAACCCTGTTGGAAACAAAGTAGGAACAGCAACCGCAACAGGATTCTTGGGAATTTTATTTTTTGATGCAGATGCAAGCATCAGAACTGCAGCTAAAAATGGTGGAATTACAAAAATTTCAACAGTTGACATCAAGCAAGGCAATGTGCTGAATTTAATTGTAACCTATGAAACAATTGTAACAGGTGAGTAATTTTTCATCAAAGTCAAAGGGAATACTCCCTTTGACTTATTTTAAACATAACTTATGAAAAATTTAATACTATATTTATCAATTTGTATAACAATTGCGAGTTGCAGTTTTAAACAAGATTCAAATGTACTTTTGTTCAACAATATTTCGTTTGAATTACATGAAGGTGAAAAAGTTGTAAAAATTGACCCCAAGAAAAAAGAGATTTTTGATTCGTATTTTAACAACAAGTCAATTCAGATTCCTTTATTTAAATGCATAAAATCAGATAATTATATAATTTTTATTGGAATACCATTCAATACATCAGTAAAAGAATTGACTAATTATCGCCTGAAAAACACTTTACATGAAACGTTTTTCGAAAGCGATTCTATTACTTATTATTATAAAACATACAAAAATCAAGAAGAGCAAGTTACCATCTACACAAGGAACTTTAGCGATAATCTAGTGTATGTTTTAGCGATATCAGATTCAGCAAAAATATCTGATACATTATTTAATTTAGAAACACTTCCAAAACGGTTTAATAAATAAAAGACACAAGAACATGTTTAAAAGACATTACTATACTCCACCTTACATTCTGATTTCGTACATTGTATTATTATTAATTTTTAGCGGATGTTTATCTATTAAACCTTCTGCCAGTAAGTCTGGGAAAAAATATTTCGAGACCTTTTATGTTGGTGAAGAAGGAACACAATATTTTATAAAACCTATTTCATTCATAGATGAAAATTTATATGAAGAATTAAGTATAGACATTACCTTTAGATACAGAAACATAATTAAAGATTCTGCGATAGTAAATTTTAGCATTAGAAGCTCAGATATTTACAAAAACGTAGATACTTTCAAACTTTCAAATAAAAAGATTGAAATACAAACCGACAGAGTAGAACTTATATACAACGAAAAAAATAATAAAGGATATATATCACGACATTCAACAAAAGTTAGCTTAAATGAATTAAAAGAATTATTTAACAATGATGATTGGTTAATCACTGTTGAAAACTCATCTAAAATAACCAATTACAAAGCAAATAGAAAAACAATTAGGGTTATAAACACAATTAGAGATAGAGTTTTTATCCTAATGTGAACTGATTAATTTATTTGTATGTAAAACAGCCCATAATTTCATCAACTACACCCAAGCAAAGATTTTGTGCCGAACGGGAAACAAAAGGGCAAAAACGAAGTATAGATCCTTCGCTACAAATTCTTTCTTTACAAACAGTCTGGTAAATTTGAATAAATATTAAGAAATCAGAAACTGGCATTTAAGTCACTAAATAATAAAAAAATGAACTTCTTGCGTGGAATAATTATTATGTTATTTGCTATGGTTAGCAGTTTTCACTCGTATAGCAAAAATGGTAACTCAGCAAATGAATCTCTTTGGAAGCACTATTTTATGCCCTCAGTAGGCATTGAGCTAATAACTTTTCGCGATTTGGCTACTTCGCCCTTATTTTATGATGGTGTAGGTTTGGCTGGAAACATCGCTTGGCAATGGGAACATCCAAAAAACGAAACAAACCTTGCCTTATATGGCACGTCTAGTACTACAACTTCACGAACACCATTAAGCACATTTTTTCAAACAAGCACATCTTCTTCTTTTCTAAGTGGCAGTGTATATGTGCACTCCCTCTTTACACTACCCTCTCTTTCCAACGACAAACGAACAGTGCAACTAGGTGGAGCTATGGCTAACACATGGAATATTCGTAGCAATCCCTCTTTATTCAACAATGGGTTTGGCATGGAAAGTTTTGCCAATCTGTTCCTTTCAGGAAAAGGCATATATGATATTTCTAGAAAACATAGTGTAGTACAAGATTTTGTATTATTCACTCGTACACTTCAACCCGCAAAACGAAACATATCATTACAACTTAATATAGGATTGCTCAATCTTAACTACAGACCCGGATACGCATACAACGCTGACGTAGCTTTAGATGGATCTAATACAGACCCATTAGCCTTTTTGCTTGATGGACATGTATGGAAAATCAATGGTTATAGGCTGGGAACTCAACTTGACTACACCAAATACATCCCCAATGGCAACGGGCATCGCTGGTCGTACATATGGGATATAGCACAAGCTCCTGGACGTTTCGAGCCTTTTGAAATGGTAACGCACCGCATTCAATATACATTACTTATACAAACTAAATAACATACTGTCATGAGAACAACACTTTTATGTCTTTTGATAGCACTTACTTTGTCATCGTGCGAAGATTATTTTTTTGAACCCGACAAAGCTTCTTCCAACCCATACGATAATTTTGAATATCTATGGAATGAACTAGACAAAAAATACAGCTATTTTGAACTAAAGAATATCGATTGGGACGAAATGAAAACAACCTACGAAGCTCGCCTTTACCCAAACATGAGCGAAACAGAATTGTTCAATACCCTAGCCGATTTAATGAACGAACTACGTGATGACCATAGTAACTTGGTATCGCCATTCAATGTATCTGTATATAACGTGCCTCTTACAAAACCTGCTAACTATCATGCACGTACAATAGATGAATTTTACATACCACATGCTGAACGAACAGGTTCATTTAAGCATGCAATGCTCTCAGGTACCAATATTGCATACATTCGTTATGCAAGTTTCTCTGATGATATTTCTAATACTCATCTTGATTATTTATTAGATAAATACCGCTATACTGATGGTATCATATTGGACTTACGCGACAATGGAGGAGGTAGCATGTTTAACATTCCTATGTTATTAGAACGCTTTATCGACTCACGCACCTTGGTCGCTTATACACTTACCCGTAACGGAAAAGGAAGAAATGATTTTTCGGACAGAGCTACTTTTTATATGAACCCATACGAGGGAACACGATATACTAAACCCATAATGGTACTTATTGACCGTGGCTCGTATAGTGCAGCAACATTTTTTGCATTATCAACCAAGGCAATCCCAAATTTAACCCTTGTAGGCGATACTACTGGTGGCGGTGGCGGTATGCCTAATGGCGGTCAATTACCCAATGGATGGACCTATCGATTTAGCATATCTCAACTACTTGACCTTGATGGGAACAATTACGCCGAAGATGGTGTTCCGCCAGATATTTTGGTAAGTTTCGATTGGACAGATTTGACCAAAGACGAAATTATTGAACGTGCGATACAAGAAATAGACTAAAAAACTTGCTATTTTCAGTATTTATGAGTAGTTTTGAAGAGTACTCTAAATTGTCAATCATATGAAAATAGCATGCTTTAGTACAAAATCGTACGACAAAGAATATTTATCAAAAGCTATAGTTGCACCACATAGCATCGTATTTTTCGAAGAATCGCTCAACCCAAACACCGTTGGTTTGCTTACTGGTTTTGATGGCATTTGCGTATTTGTAAACGACAAATTAGATAACAACCTTTTACAACAAATAGCAAGTGCTGGTATTAAAGCCATCTTTTTGCGTTGTACAGGTTTTAATAACGTAGTCATAAGCACTGCAACATCATTGGGAATAAAAGTATATCGTGTACCCGCCTATTCTCCCTATGCAGTAGCAGAACACGCAGTAGCACTGGTTCTTACCCTAAACAGAAAAACACATAAAGCATACAACCGCGTAAAAGAATATAATTTTTCGATAGAACGCCTACACGGATTTGATTTGCATGGCAAAACAGTAGGTGTAATTGGCACAGGCACTATTGGATTGGTTTTTGCCAAAATAATGCTTGGTTTTGGGTGCAAGGTAATCGCATTCGACCCAACAGAATCTGACGATGCCAAACAACTAGGAATCCAGTATGTAGCCTTAGAAGATGTACTAAAACAAGCTGATATCCTTTCGTTACATTGCCCACTCAATCAGCATACCCGACACATGATTAGTACCAAAGAATTTAGCATAATGAAGCACGGGGCAATGTTAATAAACACCAGCAGAGGGGCACTTATCGATACCAAAGAAGCAATAGAAGCTCTTAAAACAGGTGCATTGGGTTACTTGGGGATTGATGTATATGAGGAAGAAGAAAAACTTTTCTTTCACGATTTTTCGGAAAGCATTATTTCTGATGATATTTTAATGCGATTAATGACTTTTCCAAACGTACTGATTACGTCTCATCAAGCTTTCTTTACACACGAAGCACTTACACAAATTGCCGAAACAACCTATCAAAATATGCTCGATTTTACGCACGGTACTTCATCAACTAATCAATTACTATAACCATGATGACTAACAGTAGTAACATCGAACTTAAAAGCAAGTTGCATAACACTACATGTAAAGTGTCGCGTTTTAAAGAGCAAATAAAAAAAACTAAACCACACAAACACGACAACTATTACGAGCTAATTATTTTGCTCGAAGGCAGTGGTTTTCATCAAATAGAATCTACCCATTACCTGATTCAAGCCCCTGTTTGTTTTGTTTTGCAACCTGGACAAATGCATTATTGGCAGTTTACTTCCATACCCAAAGGATATGTCATCTTGTTTAGCAATGATGAATTTGATGCTCTACATGAAAAAAATGTATGCTTATTGTATAAACAATTGGCTTTTCATACACACATCAACATATCAAAAGAAACACTACCAATTGCTTTATTAGAAGAGCTATACAAGGTATACAGCGAACCAAATCATTTTTCTCAACTCATCATACATGGGTTATTGCAATCGTTGTTTGCCACTTTATTAATTACCACACAAAACCACGACCTACAAGCTCAATCAATGAGTTTGCCATTCGAACAGTTTAGCAAATTGATTCAACAACACATACATACACATCACAAGGTATACCAATATGCTGCATTATTAAACATGACACCTCAAAACTTGAATGCCATCTGCCTTAAACATGGAAAAACGAATGCCGCAAACCACATTAACAATCACCTGCTTTTAGAAGCCAAACGATACATCCTGCATACGGAAAAAACCATTGCTGAAATAGCTGACCTACTATCGTTTAGCGATTCATCTCATTTTGTTAAGTTCTTTAAAAAATACGAAGGCATTACACCCGTGCAATTTAGATAACAGTTTTTTCAATAGTAGCACACATATGGATTCTTTTATACATATTACTACCTAACAAATACTGGGTGTAGTACAACAATCTTGCATAACCTATTGTTTTCAATTTTTGCAAACATATGCACAGTACAAATAAGGTAGGATTACAAAGAAGCCATCATGGCTTGTTTCATATTATTTTACACACAATAGATTTATTTAAAGTATGTTAATTTTAAATTAATATTTTAAGCGTTACTTAATTATTTAAACTAAAATAGTATCTTTGTAGTCAAATAATAGTACACAATGAAACGCATCGGAGAAAGAATAAAAAAATACAGACGCATCTATAATATGGCATTAGGAGATTTAGCTACAAAAGTTGGTATCACTCCTAGTGCATTATCTCAAATCGAAAATGCAAAAGCATTTCCATCTATTATTACACTAAAATCGATTGCAGAAAATCTACATACCACAGTTGGTGAATTAATTGGAGAGAATGAGGCATCCAAACATTCTCCAGTATATAGAGCAGTAGATTATAAATTACTTGATAATCTTGACTACAAGGCTACAATCTATCACATTCCATACGAAGATGTTAACAAACAAATGGATAGTTTTGTGATAATCTTAAAACCACAAGAAAAAGTTGAAAATATATTTGCATCACACAGCGGACAACGAATGTGTTATGTGTTACAAGGAAATATAGAATTTACCATCGATGAGAAAAAAGTAGAATTGAAAACAGGTGATAGTGCATTTTTTCACGCGAAAAACATCTCTATATTACAAAATAAGCAACAAGAGGATACGAAACTTTTATTAGTAATAGCCCCAGCAAGTATGTAAAACTACATTTATCTGATATTTTTATTGATGAATAAAAATTTGTATTAAAAAAATTTTTATCTTTGTGATGTGTAATAGGGAACAGAAGATAACAAAAGAAAAGCAAAAATTTCCTGCAATATTTCTTGACAGAGATGGCACTCTTATAGAAGATGTGGGATACATAAAAGAACCAAGCGCGGTTTCTTTTTTTCCAAATACATTCGCTGATTTAATCCGTTTACAAGAACACTTTATGCTGTTTATTATTACCAATCAATCTGGTATTGGAAATAATTTACTGACAGATAAAGAAGTAAAAATAGTAAACTCATATATTGAAACAGAATTAAAAAAACAAGGAATTACAATTACGGCAACTTATTATTGTCCGCACACTACTGAAGACAATTGTTTTTGCAAAAAACCAAGTCCTTATTTTATTAATCAAGCAGTACATGAATACAATATTGACCGAAAGCATTCTTACATAATTGGAGACCATCCTAGTGATAGTGAATGCGGTATACGAGCGGGATTAACACCTGTATATGTATTAACAGGTCACGGAAATAAACATAAAAACGAATTAACATGTGAGGTAGCCATATGCAAAAGTCTATCTCATGCAACTGAGAGAATTTTAAACAATATATATTATGACAACAAAATTATTTAAAAGATTACAAGAAAAAAATGTAACCCTACCAGATGACGTACAGATTCTGCTAAACAGCTGCAAAGGGTTTACCTTATTTGAAACTGTTGAAGACATAGCAGATGCTGCTGTAGGTGGAAAAGACAAGCTAGAATTTGAAGTAAAATACGACGTGCCAGGCAAAGGTGAATACACTGAAGCTATTGTTCATCGTGTAACAAATGGTATTTCTGCCAATTACACTGAAGCCTATATGCGTCGTCGCGACCCTGACACAATGGCTATAGGTGATAATTTACCAACAGACAAAAAACGTTTTAAAGACAAATACGGATATGAATTTTCTAATTTAAGAAAAGAAACTTTTGATTGGCTAAAAACACAAGAATTGGCTATTTTCTTTTATTTTGCAGGAAATAATGGCATTGGCGTACCCGGTATAGCTATCGTGCCTGCAAATGCTGGTTTCTTTGCTATGGGGTTGGCAATGTTACAACATATTGTACCAATTAATGAAATGGAAGACTCATTTGCAATTGAGTCTGTTCTATATGTAGCTCCAGTTTTTAGACATACCCATTTTGAAGGAAAACAAGTAGTTGTTCATAACCGTTTAGAGCAATTACATGAAATTTTTGCTTATAACCTTTATCCAGGTCCTAGTGCTAAAAAAGGAATGTATGCCGTTCTATTAGACAAAGGAGAAAAAGAAGGCTGGGTAACTACACACTGTTCAAGTGTACAAGCAATTAGCCCATACGATAATACTACTGCATTTATGCACGAAGGGGCAAGTGGTGGTGGAAAAAGTGAGATGATGCAGCATTTAGCTAGAGAATTGAATGGACAAGTAATGATTGGAAAAAACGTCGTAACAGGAGAAACTCGTGCTATCAGTTTACCAATATTCTGTTCGTTTAACCCAATTACCGATGACATGGCATTGTGTCACCCATCTTTCCAAAAAACCTCTGGTAAATTATCAATTAGCGATGCTGAAAATGGCTGGTTTATTCGTGTAGATAGTGTATGCGACTATGGAGATGATCCTCACTTGGAAAAACAAACTATTAAAGTAGAAAAACCTCTATTATTTTTAAATATTCAATCACACCCAGGAGGTACCGCTCTTATTTGGAATCACACAGAAGATGAACCGGGTAAACCTTGTCCAAATCCTCGTGTT
>JAAYPI010000085.1 GCA_012519885.1 Bacteroidales bacterium | reverse complement strand
TTTAAAATAAACAATATTCGTGGCTTATCATCCATTTCCATTTCAACATTACCCCAACTTTTCTTATATGCTATATTTTCGATAGTTTCTATTATTACAACATAATCCAAGAGCAAATCATTATTATAGTCAAATGACACTGAATCTAAGATTTCCCAACCAGAGGGTATGAATTCAGTCAGATTTTTCTTAAACTTTTCAATGATTGGATATCTAAATAGATTATTATTCTCAACAACTTGGTCATTAACATCAAAGAAATCCTGAATTTCATTGTTTGTAATCGATTCTTTACTATTTAAATTCCTTTCTGTCTTGGTTATACAACCATTAATTAGTAAACTCAAAATTAGAAACTGAACTAATATTTTCATAACGAAATTCGTCTTAAAATAACTGCTAACATCAGTCTGTCTAAAAAACCTCCGTGTAGTTTAATTTTTGCTCAAATGTAATGGGTTTTAACAAACTTTCAAAATATACTAGAGATTTTTGGCTACCATGCTTGGGGTTTAGCGTAATATTGTTGTTCCAAACGAGGGGTATGGGGAGTAATCCTTGTTTCCATTTTACACCTTTTTGGGTAAAGTTATGTCAGGACAAGCCACCTATCAATTAACAAAATCACCCATTTCAACCTTTATAAGGGCTAAAATGGGTGATAAATTTGCAACGCACTGATAATCAGCTATTTTTTGCGGAGAGGGAGGGATTCGAACCCCCGGTACCTCGCAGTACAACGGTTTTCAAGACCGCCGCAATCGACCACTCTGCCACCTCTCCTTATCTTGCTTTAGCAAAAGTGGTGCAAATGTAATTGCTTTTTTTTTCTCTTGCAAATTTTTATATTGATTTTTATAAAAAACTACAGCTATTGCTCCATTACAACAAATAAACTACCTTTGTATCGTAATAAAGCAAGCACATGTATGATTTATCCTGCTCATTTTGAGACAAAAATTGGATTTGATAGCATTCGAGCCATTCTAAAACACCATTGCATTAGTCCGCTTGGCGAAGAAAAAGTGGATGAAATGACATTTTCGGATTCGCTTGCTACTATTGATACACGCTTAAGCCAAACAAACGAGCTGTTAACCTTACTCAACGAACACGATTCGTTTCCAACAGATGCGTATGTGGATATTCGTCCAGCCTTATCGCGTATTCGTATAGAAGGTACGTATTTGCTCGAAAACGAATTGTTCGATTTATACCGATCGCTGCTTACCATACAACATATTGTACAATTTATCGAACAAAAAGATGCCAAACGTTTTGAACAATTACACCTCTTAGCAAAAGATGTGTTATTATTCCCTCCTATTACAAAACACATTGACACGATTTTATCAAAATTTGGGAAAATTAAGGACAGTGCCTCGCCCGAATTAGCCTCTATTAGGCGTTCTAAATCGCAACTTTCGGGCACTATCTCACGTTTATTACAACAAATTATTCGCAAAGGGCAAACAGATGGATACATTGACAACGAAGTAACGCCTGCTGTTCGCGAAGGGCGACTAGTAATTCCCGTTTCTCCTTCGTACAAACGCAAAATTAATGGGATTATACACGACGAATCTGCCAGTGGAAAAACCATTTTTATTGAACCTGCCGAAGTCGTGGAAACAAATAATCAAATTCGCGAATTGGAGCTGCAAGAAAAACGCGAAATTACCCGCATCTTGGTGCAATGTGCCAATTTTATTCGTCCAATGTTACCCGATTTACTTCATTCGTATCATTTTTTAGGCACCATTGATTTTATTCGCTCCAAAGCACTGCTAGCCATTCAGCTACAAGCGATAAAACCTGTTATCGAAAACAACCCGCACATTGATTGGCAGGATACGTTTCATCCCTTGCTTTACTTATCACTTCGCAAACAAGGGAAAGCGATTGTTCCACTAAGTATCAAACTAAACGACCAAGAACGTATTTTGGTCATTTCTGGACCGAATGCAGGCGGCAAATCGGTATGTTTAAAAACAGTAGGTCTTATTCAGTATATGATGCAATGTGGCTTACTAGTGCCGATGAAAGAATCAAGCACTATGGGTATCTTTCAGCGAATTTTTATCGATATTGGCGATGAACAAAGTATTGAAAACGATTTAAGTACATACAGTTCGCATTTAACGAATATGAAGTTTTTTGCCAAACACTGCCAAGAAGCTACTCTGCTACTCATCGACGAATTTGGCACAGGTACTGAACCGCTTATTGGAGGTGCAATAGCGGAGGCTACCTTACACGTATTTAACCAACAAAAAGCTTTTGGTGTAATTACTACCCATTATACGAATTTAAAACACTTTGCCACCGAAAACGAAGGCGTTGTAAACGGTGCAATGCTCTACGATAGGCACCTTATGCAACCATTATTTCAATTGGAAATAGGTAATCCTGGAAGTTCCTTTGCCATCGAAATTGCACGTAAAATTGGCTTGCCTGAACATATTATTGCAGACGCGACGCTCAAAGTGGGGGCTGAACACATTGATTTTGACAAAAACCTGCAAGATATAGCTCGTGACAAGCGTTATTGGGAGAATAAACGTCAACAAATACGCCTGAAAGAGAAAAAACTAGAAGAAACAACAGAACAACTTCGCAAGGAGCTTGAACAAGTTACCAAACAGCGTAAACAAGTACTGAAAAACGCTAAAAATGAAGCATCGTTGCTTTTACAACAAGCCAATGCGTCTATCGAAAATACCATTCGTACTATTAAGCAATCACAAGCAGATAAAGAAAAAACTGCCATTGCTCGAAAAAAGCTCGAAGAATACAAACAATCCATCAACGACACACAGCAACAGGACGTTTTAGAACAACGACTTAATGCCATCAAACCACTAAAAGCGAACAAAGAAAAAAGCGAACAGACTGCAAACAAAGCACTACATGTAGGGGATGCAGTACGCATTATCGACAAAGAAACAACTGGCACAATCGTAAGTATCCATCAAAAAACAGCCATCATCGCCATTGGTCAATTAAAATCGACTATTAAACTCGATCAACTTGAACGCATAAGCAATAAGCAACAAAAACAACTACAACGCCATATTAGCTATATCAGCCAACGTACTCAAGATGAGATGAGAGAGCGGAAACTACAATTTAAACAAGAAATTGATGTGCGTGGCAAACGAGCAGAGGAAGCTCTACAAATTATCCGCTACTACATTGACGATGCTTTTATTGTAAATGCCAGCAGGGTACGTATATTGCATGGCACAGGAACAGGAGCCTTACGCGAAGTTATTCGTCAATACCTATCAAGCATACCGGGAATAACACGTATTAGCGATGAGCACATACAACTAGGAGGATCGGGCATTACTGTGGTAGATTTTGAGTAATGCTATTTCAAAAAAAAAGCATACAAATAAGAAATAAAAAAAGGGAACAGAATCTGTTCCCTTTTATCAGTATACGTGAAATAGTATTATTTCAATGTTACTACTTGAGCAGCACCGTTAGCAAGCTTCACGATATATGCACCAGCAGCTAAGCTACCATTTTGAGCAGTTACGTCAACACCTGCAAGGTTGATGATAGAGAAATCAGCATCAGCAGAAATTGTTCCGTTTGCAGCTACTACAGCAGCATCAAATGTAGATTGGATACCTGTAACTGGACAAGTAACAACTTGATAAGATACAGTAGTACCATCATCACTTACTTCGTAACATGTAGAAGCAGTTAAAGCATTAATATTTTCTGTTTGTCTTGTGCCAGGATTTACACCATCAGTAAAGATAATTGAAATAGCAGTCACACTACTAAATGTTTTAACATACCAGTCCCCTTCTTGAGTCATAGCTTCTCCTGGCCAAGAAGAACTAGCATCTCCCCAAAAGTGAATACTCATTGCACTCCAAGAAGCTGGCTTTTTAGCTTTGATAACAATGTCGCCACTACCTACAGCATTGGGATCATAAACAGCAGCCCATTTTTCTACGATGTCTCCTTCAGGAACATAAGTACGATCAGTAACATCACCACCACCAGCAGTTTGTTCTACAAAAGCCCAACTTGGACCACTGCAATATTTGTATTTTGATGTTTCAGTTGCATCGTCAATTGTAATAGTATAGGTAGTTTCAGTTACCTTTGTCATTTTTGCTTGAGACCAACCATTAAACTCTCCTGCAATATAACACTCATTTGTACCAGCTGGTACAGTAACATTGTAAGTAAGGGCACTTACCAAACTAACAGTAGCAAATAGAGCTACTAAAGAAAGTAAAATCTTTTTCATTGTTGTAAAATTTTTAATTAATAAATAGTTAAAGAATAAAAGAATAAATATAATTAGGTTTTAAATTATATGTACATTAACACTTACCATTTGGTAACCTCATCGTATTGTGTAGAGAATCCTACAAATTTCAATTTACGGTTATTAGGTTGTGGCTCGCTTGCCGATTTGTCTGCTTTGGTATAATATTTGTATTCCACCTGCTCGTCAGCACCTATTTTTACAGGAGCTACATGATAAATCCATGTATTATTACCTATATCAGTCATCAAACTATGTCCCCAGTTATTAAAATTACCAGAAACATACACTTCTTTAGTTCCTTTTGGCACAGACACATTCAATGTCATATCTCCCCAATACTCAACCACATCGTGTACTTTTGTTTTGCCTCCTAATGGGCGGTGTCCCATACGAAATTCAGCTTGATCTACTCTTGAACCATACACATACAAATATTGTAAATCCTCTGGCACATCCTTGATAACGCCGACAAATGTAGTAGCATCTTTTCTTGTTAACTTATATTTTTCATCAGCATGTTTCCAAAAGTTGGGTGTTCCTTCTGGTCCAAATGTTCCAGCCACGTATACACTTTTTGTTCCTTCAGGTACTTTTACCTCAAAAGAAACAGTTCCAGTAAATTTTTCTACAGGTTTTCTTTCTCCTCTTATGGCTACATACTTGTCTGTAGATTGAAATTTCTCATTTTTCAAAATCACAAAAATACCAGAAACTCTAGAAACTTCATCATCCGTTAAATTAAAAAATGTTTTGATATTTGATATAATATAATACAATTTTCCATCATCCTCTTTTACCCATTTAAAATTAGGCAAACTCGTTTTACTCCATTCAGCTTTTTGTTTTACCCACTCCCCATTGTCATCAAACTCTAAACACGTATAAATAAAAACATCTTGTGATAACATCCAACTTTGATTTGGTAAAGGCTCGTAAATAAGAGTGATTGAATTATTTACTGTTGGATTCGACGGTATCGTCGTTAATTCGCCAGGTGCAGCATTCACGCTCCAAACCATGGCTATCAGGCTTAAAAGAATAATTAAAACTTTCTTCATATCATTAATTTTTAAGGTGTTTTTCTTTTCAACAAAAAGACGTTCCAAATATACAACTTTTTTTGTTATTAACTCTATTTTCACACCTTTTTCTACTAAAAAAATTTTTTTTTACATTTTATGGGTGTTTTTATCCCTATAGCAAAAAAAATTAGGTAGTAAATTAATTTACTACCCAATTGCATTTACTAAAAAAATTAGTGTTATTTAACTGAATCCATGTGCGCAATTAAATCTAACACTTTGTTAGAATAACCCCACTCATTGTCATACCAGCTAACTAATTTCACAAAGTTACCATTAAGAGCAATACCTGCACCTGCATCAAAAATTGAAGTACGAGAGTCGGTAGTAAAGTCAGTAGAAACTACTGAGTCTTCAGTATACCCTAAAATACCTTTCAATTCATTTTCAGAAGCTTTTTTGATAGTAGCTTTAATTTCGTCGTACGAAGCAGCTTTTTCCAAACGTACAGTTAAGTCAACTACAGAAACGTCAGCTGTTGGTACACGGAAAGCCATACCTGTAAGTTTACCATTCAATGATGGGATAACTTTACCTACTGCTTTTGCAGCACCTGTAGAAGATGGGATAATATTACCTAAGATTGAACGACCACCTCTCCAATCTTTAGCAGAAGGAGCATCAACTGTTTTTTGAGTATTAGTAGCAGCGTGTACAGTTGTCATCAAACCTTCTACAATACCAAAATTATCATTAATAACTTTAGCCAAAGGAGCCAAACAGTTAGTAGTACAAGACGCATTTGATACGATATCCATATCAGCTTTGTATGCATCTAAGTTAACACCACACACAAACATAGGAGCATCGTTAGAAGGAGCAGAGATAACTACTTTTTTAGCACCACCTGCTAAGTGAGCTTTTGCTTTGTCGATAGTAGTGAAAACACCTGTTGATTCAACAACATAATCAGCACCAGCAGCACCCCAAGCAATAGCAGCAGGATCTTTTTCGGCATAGAATTTTACTTCTTTACCGTTTACGATTAACTTACCATCTTTATTTTCAGCTGTACCTTTAAATTTACCGTGTACAGTATCATACTGCAACATATAAACTAAATAGTCAAGATCCAAAAATGGGTCATTTACTGCAACAACTTGAATGTCGTTTCTTTCTTGAGCTGCACGGAACACTAAACGTCCGATACGGCCAAATCCATTAATACCTACTTTAATCATTTTTTCTTATTTATAAATTAAGTTATTTTTTTAAGCCATGCAAAGTTACTTTTTTTTGTATTACTAACCAAAGAATTGTTTGTTTTTTTTCAAAAAAAATAGAGATTTATTAACCCATATTTGGTTTATTAATAAATGCTATTAGGCTTGTAAACAAGTAACTGCAATTTTGTGGAAAACTATTTTCCTAATTTTCTTTTGAGGCTCATTATTATCTGTATTTTTGCACTCTAATTAAAAACAACAATAATATGTATACATGGTTTGAGTGTAAAGTACGCTATGAGAAAATAGTAGAAGGAAAAACTAAAAAAGTAACAGAACCTTATTTAATTGAAGCTTTTTCGTACACAGAAGCGGAAGCTCGCGTAATGCAAGAATTATCGCCATATATAAGTGGGGATTATTCAATCACAAACATTAAACGTGCCAAAATCGCAGAACTTTTTCCAAACGATTTGGGCGACAGATGGTATACGTGTAAAATTAATATCATTTTGCTTGATGAAAGTAGAGGTATAGAAAAGAAAGTAGCTAATTACATATTGGTACAAGCCTCTGCCGTGTTAGATGCTTGGCAAAAATTAGAAATAGGCATGAAAGGCACCTTATCTGATTATGTGGTTGTATCGATAGGAGAGAGTCCAATAATTGATATTTTCCCGTATAAAAAAGAGGAAATGAAACAAGTAATTAGTTCGACGAATGTATCAATAGAAGAATAAGATAACTATACAATAGTAATAAAAATAGTCCTCGATATAACATCGAGGACTATTTTTATTTAATAATTTTTTTCGTAGTATCGAATAAACGATTCATTGACTAAACGTTTACCTCCTTGTGTAGGATAATCTCCAGAAAAATACCAATTACCTGTATGATTAGGACATGATTTCAACAAGCCCTCTAAACTTTGGTATACCAATTCCACTGGGCATTGCACATCTTCGGGTTTGAGTAATTCTACAATTTTTTCAGAAACTTGTTCTGCTGTAAAAGGGGCATATATTTGCTTAACGTAATTCTCTATTTCTTCCTTATGCTGATTTTCTTGTTGCTTACATTTTTTGTACACATCATCAATGACATGTTGCATGTTATTGTCTTTGAGCAATGCAATCGCTGCACGAAAAGCTACAAACTCGTCCATATTCGACATGTCTATACCATAAAAATCAGGATAACGAACTTGTGGTGATGAGGATACAATTACAATCTTTTTTGGTTGCAATCGTGCTAGGATTTTAATGATACTTTGTTTAAGGGTAGTACCACGCACAATACTATCATCAATTACGACTAAATTATCTTGGTTGGGCATAATGCTACCATACGTAACATCGTACACGTGAGCAGCTAACTCATTGCGACTATTGCCTTCGGAAATAAACGTACGCAACTTGATATCTTTTATTGCTACTTTTTCTGAACGAATAGACATGGATAATATTTCATCTAACATTTCAGAAGTCAACCGTCGTCCGTACTGACGAATTTGTTGATTTTTAATATCATTCAAACGTTCGTTAAGACATTGAATCATTCCATAAAAAGCAACCTCAGAAGTGTTGGGAATAAATGAAAAAACAGTATTTTTTAAATCATTATCAATACTTTTAAGAATACCTGGCACTACATTTTCACCCAACGCTTTGCGTTCGTTGTAAATATCACAATCGCTACCACGCGAAAAATAAATACGTTCGAACGAACATGCTTGTTTGATTTTGGGTTGCAATATTTGCACTAGTCGCAAGTTTCCTGTTTTATCGAGGATCATTGCTTCTCCTGGGTTTAGTTCCTTTACCTGACTTGCCGTAAGATTTAATGCTGTTTGTATTACAGGTCTTTCAGAGGCGGTAACTACAATTTCCTCATCAGCATAATAGAAGGCGGGGCGAATTCCCCATGGATCCCGAAGCACAAAACTTTCGCCACTTCCTGTTAAACCACACATAACATATCCACCATCCCACAGCCAAGAAGATGACTGTAAAACATTTTCAATCTTAATATCTTCTTCAATAGCATATGTTATATCAGTACCTCTTTTACCCTCTTCTTTGGCTAAGGCGTATACACGTTCTACTTCACGATCAAGGCGATGCCCAATTTGCTCCAATAAAATAAACACATCGGCATATTTACGCGGATGTTGACCTTTTTTAGATATGTAATTAAAAATTTCATCTACATTGGTCAAGTTAAAGTTACCACAAATAGCTAAATTCTTTGCTCTGTAATTATCTCTTCTCATAAAAGGATGTACATACGAAAGTCCAGCTTTACCCGTGGTACTATAACGGAGGTGCCCCATATATAATTCGCCAGCAAAAGGCACAAACTGACGAGCATATTCTACATCATCAATATCGCCATTGGCAACTTCCCTAATTTGCTTATGCATATCAGCAAATATCTTGCTTATTGCACTTGTACCCTCGGCACGTTCGCGAAACATAAATTCCTCACCAGGATGAGCATCTAATTTGACACATGCTACACCAGCACCCTCTTGCCCGCGATTGTGTTGTTTTTCCATCAATAAGTAAAGCTTGTTTAAGCCATACATCCACGTGCCGTATTTTTGTTGGTAAAAATCCAGGGGCTTACGCAGGCGAATCATCGCTATACCGCATTCATGCTTTAGTTGTTCCATTGTGGTTATGTTAGGGTCGAAAAATCAATTATTTGTATTCGTTCCAGCTTTTAATTTGTACATCATTGATATCTAAATGACAAAATGCATGTATAAATGCAGAGGCTAAACGAGCGTTTGTTAATAGTGGAATATTAAAATCAATGGCTGCACGACGAAGTTTATATCCGTTATCTAGTTCTCTTTGCGTTAAATTCTTAGGGATATTTACCACCAAGTCAATCTGTTTGCTTTTGAGCATTTCAAGAGCTTGTGGTTGCATTTCTTCGCTGGGCCAATGCACCAAGGTAGCAGGTATATCATTTTCTTGCAAGAAGGTGTGTGTACCACCCGTTGCATATAGATTAAAGCCTTTTTTAAGCAACAAACGAGCTGCATCAAGCATGTCTACTTTTTGTTTTGGTGTTCCTGTTGATAATAAAATATTCTTTTTCGGAATAGTATAACCTACAGATAGCATAGAAGTTAATATTGCCTCATCAGCATCATCGCCAATACATCCCACTTCGCCTGTTGAAGCCATATCGACACCCAATACTGGGTCAGCTTTTTGCAAACGAGAGAAAGAGAATTGAGAAGCTTTGATACCTACGTAATCTAAGTTAAAGGCATTTTTGTTCGGTTTTTGAACAGGTATGCCCAACATAATTTTGGTTGCTAGTTCAATAAAGTTAATTTTTAGCACTTTAGATACAAATGGAAAACTACGAGAAGCCCTCAAATTACATTCGATAACCTTAATCTCGTTATTTTTAGCTAAAAATTGAATATTAAATGGTCCTGAGATACATAGTTCTTTCGCAATTTGGTGAGCGATTTTTTTCACCCTTCTCATTGTTTCTAAGTACAATTTTTGAGGAGGAAACTGAATAGTAGCATCACCAGAGTGTACACCAGCAAACTCGATGTGTTCGGAAATGGCATACATCATTATTTCCCCTTTATCGGCTACCGCATCCATCTCGATTTCTTTGGCACTCTCGATAAATTCGCTTACTACCACAGGGTGTTTCTTAGACACATTAGCAGCTAATTGCAAAAATTCTTTCAGTTCTTCTTTGTTAGAACACACATTCATTGCCGCTCCAGAAAGCACATACGATGGACGAACAAGCACAGGGAAACCTACTTCGTCGACAAAAAGTTGCACATCTTCGAGCGAAGACAACTCTTTCCAACGTGGCTGGTCAATTTTTAAACTATCCAACATCGACGAGAACTTATGTCTATCCTCAGCTCTATCAATACTGGTGGCTGTTGTACCCAACAATGGCACGTTCATGTTATTTAAACGTAAAGCTAAGTTATTTGGAATTTGACCACCTGTAGAAACGATTAATCCATGTGGATTTTCTAATTCTACGATATCCATTACACGTTCGAACGATAATTCGTCGAAATATAAACGGTCGCAAGTATCATAATCCGTAGAAACCGTTTCGGGGTTATAATTAATCATTACCGAACGCCAACCTTCTTTGCGTATAGTTTCTAGGGCATTTACACTACACCAGTCGAACTCTACCGAGCTACCAATGCGGTATGCTCCAGAGCCAAGTACAATAATAGAGCGTTTATCGCCCAAATACTGCATATCGTTGGCTGTGCCATTGTAGGTTAAATACAAGTAATTTGTTTGAGCTGGATACTCAGCGGCTAAGGTATCAATACGTTTCACTACAGGAGTAATACCTCTAGCTTTGCGGTTGTTTCTTACTTTTATCAAACTTTCTTCACTCTCAGCACTATCGCTTGTAAGACGTGCTATTTGGAAGTCAGAAAAGCCTTGTTGTTTAGCCAAACGGAATAATTCATCATCAACATCTTCTACCGAATTGAATGCTTCCAATTCGTTGGCTGTTTCAACAATTTTGTATAATCGTTGTAAAAACCATTTATCTATTTTGGTTAAATCATGAATTTGGTCGATGGTATAGCCTTTACGAAATGCTTTTGAGATAACAAAAATACGGTTATCTGTTGGTTCGTTTAGCGATTTGTCAATATCAGCAATTACCAGTTCTTTATTGGCAACAAAACCGTGCATTCCTTGACCAATCATACGCAAGCCTTTTTGCACAGCTTCTTCAAACGTACGTCCGATAGCCATGATTTCGCCTACTGATTTCATGCTTGAGCCTAACTCGCGCGAAACGCCTTGAAACTTGCCCAAATCCCAACGAGGAATTTTACACACCACATAGTCGAGTGCAGGTTCAAAAAACGCAGGAGTAGTTTTAGTTACTGAATTTTTGACATCGAACAACCCATACCCCAATCCCAATTTTGCAGCTACAAAAGCCAATGGATAGCCTGTAGCTTTAGAAGCCAAAGCCGAAGAGCGACTTAAACGGGCATTTACCTCAATTACACGATAATCTTCCGATTCTGGGTCGAGAGCATATTGCACATTACACTCACCCACTATACCGATATGGCGAATGATTCGGATTGCCAATTCACGCAATTTGTGGTATTCGGCATTCGTAAGCGTTTGCGAAGGAGCAATAACGATACTTTCGCCCGTATGAATACCGAGCGGGTCGAAATTCTCCATATTACATACCGTAATACAGTTGTCAAAACGGTCGCGAACTACCTCGTACTCAACCTCTTTCCACCCTTTTAATGATTTTTCGACTAATATTTGGGGAGAGAAAGACAATGATTTTTCAGCCATTGCATCTAATTCCTCTTCATTATCACAAAATCCACTACCTAAACCACCTAAGGCATAAGCCGCACGTATAATAATTGGATACCCCAAATCTTTAGCAGCTTTGCGAGCATCTTCCATATTATCTACAGCAAAACTTTTGATTGTTTTTACATCAATTTGGTCGAGTTTTTTCACGAACAAATCGCGGTCTTCTGTATCCATAATTGCCTGTACGGGAGTTCCCAATACACGCAAATTGTATTTTTCTAAAATTCCTAATCGGTGCAATTGTACACCACAGTTAAGAGCTGTTTGACCACCAAAAGCCAACAAAATACCATCAGGTTTTTCTTTTTGGATGACTTTTTCGACAAAAAATGGCGTAATGGGTAAGAAATAAATCTGGTCAGCTACCCCTTCGGATGTTTGAATGGTAGCAATATTTGGATTGACCAAAACGGTGTAAATTCCTTCTTCTCTTAGTGCTTTCAGAGCTTGAGAGCCTGAATAATCAAATTCGCCAGCTTCCCCAATTTTGAGTGCTCCTGAGCCTAAAACAATAACTTTTTTTATTCCTGGTATTAAATTCTCGTTCATTAGTCAATCATTTTAATAAATTCGTCAAATAAAAATTCTGTATCAGTAGGTCCACTTGCTGCTTCGGGGTGAAATTGGACTGAAAAGAAAGGTTTTGATTTATGTTTTAGACCTTCGTTGGTATCATCATTCATATTTTGGAAAAGAGGTTCCCATTCTTCACTCAAGGTAGTGTTATCAACAGCATATCCATGATTTTGTGAAGTTACAAAACAACGATTTGTTCCCACCATACGCACGGGTTGGTTGTGGCTACGATGACCATATTTCAGTTTATATGTTTCAGCACCACCGGCTTTTGCCAACAATTGATTGCCCATGCAAATACCAAATATGGGTACATTGCGTTTCATTGCTTTGCGTATATGTTCTACAGTTTCAGCACATGTAGATGGGTCGCCAGGACCATTAGACAAAAATAAGCCATCAAATTCGAGGGTATTAAAATCATAATTCCAAGGCACACGAATGAGCGTTACATCTCTTTTTAATAAGCAACGAATGATGTTATGTTTTACACCACAATCGACCAATACTACTTTTTTCTTTCCATTTCCGTAGTGCATTACCTCTTTGCACGACACGATGTTTACCTGATTAATTGCATTTGAATCGATAAAATCAACATCAGCATCTTCGATAACGATTTTTCCTTTCATTGCACCTTTTTCGCGCAATACTTTTGTCAATTCACGCGTATCAACGCCATAAATACCTGGCACTTTGTTTTCAATCAACCAATCGCTTAGGGTTTGTTTTGCATTCCAGTGGCTGTATTCAAACGAATATGTTGACACTACTACACCCGAAGCATGAATTTTTTCGGACTCAAAAAAATCGGCAATTTGATGGGTTACATTGGAAGAAGGAACACCATAATTGCCGATTAAAGGAAAAGTAAATGCTAAGATTTGACCCGAATAGGAAGGGTCTGTTAAACTTTCGGGATAGCCCATCATGGCAGTGTTAAAAACCACCTCTCCTGCTTTCGACTGTTCATAACCGAAGGAGTACCCATGAAAAACGACTCCATTCTCTAACACCAACTTGGCAGCTTTGCTTTTTTGCATGTTTTACTAATATAAATATGTTACAATGAGTAGTTCTCAAAAATTGCACAAAGATACAATATTTTAGCATTCCAAACAAACAGGATTTTGCTATTTTTCAACATTTTTACACGAATAATAAATTGATTTGTTCGATAGCCATATTGATGGGAGTTAGACACTGTTTAGTATATGAAAAGTTTACTGTATATTTGCATTTTTAACATATTTATGGCAAGAAATTCGTTTTTTGAGTTTAAACAATTTAGAATTAACCAAGAAAATTGTGCTATGAAAGTTGGCACAGATGGTGTGCTGCTTGGGGCATGGACTCCCATACCACTTAGCACTACCCGTATATTGGACATTGGAACAGGAAGTGGATTACTTGCTCTGATGCTCGCTCAACGCACACATGCCCATATTGATGCCGTAGAAATAGACACCTTGGCAGCTCAACAAGCCAAAGAAAATTTCATATCTTCTCCTTGGAGCAATCGATTACAGATTTATGAAACCGATTTTCAATCATTTGCCAAAAACGAATTACATAAATATGATGTTATTGTATCAAATCCCCCTTATTTTCACAATTCATTGCATACTCCAAACAGACAACGTACAATAGCTCGACATAGTGATTCGCTTACGCTAGACGAATTAGTTGATGGCGTTGAAAAATTACTACAACCTTGGGGATATTTTTGTGTCATATTACCTACACATGAAAGTGAAATAGTAGCTAAAAAGGCTTTGCTGGCAAATCTTTATTGCACACAAAAAACGTTTGTTTACCCAACACCTACGAGCCCAGCCAAACGCATCATGCAACTATTTTCGAAAAAAGAAACAACCCCGCTTACACAGCATTTAGTAATTGAACAAGAACAAAGACATCAGTATACCAAAGAATATAGTGAACTTACAAAAGATTATTATCTAAATTTTTGAAGAGGAAAAACACTAATTCAAAAAAAATATCATTCCAAGTTTATTCATTATGTGTACATTTGTGGTAATTATGCATACAATAACATAAAAAAATATGACAACCCGTTTACTTATTTTAAGTATACTTATTTTCACCATCACAAGTTGCACCAGTCAAACAAGTTCTTTTAAATCAGTTGATGCAAAAGAGTTTGAGCAAATATTACGTACAGATACTCTTCAAATTGTGGATGTACGCACACCTGAAGAATTTAATCAAGGACATATTCAAGGGGCTATTTGCATGGATGTTAGAAATCCAGATTTTGACTCAAAAATAATACAATTGGATAAACATATCCCTGTGGCTATCTATTGCAGAGCTGGGAGAAGAAGTAAAATTGCTGCTGAAAAAATGAGTGCAATTGGACTACAAGGATATGAGCTAGACAACGGCATTGTGTCTTGGGAAAATGAATTAACTCGTTAACTATTTTGTAAAAGGACAATAAAACGAATCATCCCTATACTGATAATACCTCTATCTGGTATATATCCAGCTAAATAACATAGCTATAAAACGTTAAGGAATATTCATTTATAACAACAAATAGATGCAATACAGCAAAAAAATAGTACTTTTGCATCCTGATTTTGAATGATTCCATGTACATATAATTATGATTGACACATCTGTTTTTGACAATAAAACGGTAGCTTTTTATACACTAGGTTGCAAACTGAATTTTTCGGAAACATCTGCTATAGGTAAAAGTTTGATTGAGCAAGGGTATCGCAAAGTAGCCCCTCACGAGCCAGCCTCGCTTTGTATTATTAACACCTGCTCGGTAACAGATAGTGCTGATAAGAAATGTAGACAAACTATTACCAAAGCCATTAAAGAAAACCCAGGAGCTTTTGTTATTGTTACAGGTTGTTATGCTCAACTCAAACCCGATGATATTACTTCTATACCCAATGTTGATTTGGTGTTGGGAGCAAACGATAAATTCAATATTCCTGATATTATAGCAAAGAAGACTGCTATGCCCAACAAATTGCAAGCTAGCCCTACCAACCGAATGACTGAATTTCATCATTCATATTCGAGCGAAGACAGGACAAGGCATTTTTTAAAAGTACAAGATGGGTGTGATTATTTTTGTAGCTACTGTACTATTCCATTGGCTAGAGGCAGAAGCAGAAATGGCTCTATCGAAAATTTAGTAAAAGATGCACAAAGCATTGCAGCACTTGGTGGTAAAGAAATAGTATTAACGGGCGTCAATATTGGTGATTTTGGACATTCAACAAACGAATCATTTATTGATTTATTAAAGGCACTTGAACAAGTAGAAGGAATAGAACGTTATAGGATATCTTCTATTGAACCAAATTTATTAACAGATGATATTATTGCTCTAGTGGCACAATCTACCAAACTAATGCCTCATTTTCATATTCCACTACAGTCGGGCTGTAATGAGGTATTGAACTTAATGAAAAGACGCTACACAACCGAATTGTTTGCTCAAAAAATTGCCACTATAAAACAACTGATGCCACACGCATTTATTGGTGTAGATGTAATTGTAGGCGTACGAGGAGAAACCACATCCTATTTTGAAACAACTTACCAATTCATTGAATCTTTACCTATTTCACAATTGCATGTATTTTCGTATTCGGAAAGAGCAGGCACACAAGCATTAAAAATTGAGCATGTGGTAACACCCAACGAAAAAAAAAGACGGAGCCACTTATTACTCTCGTTATCCGAGCAAAAGACAGAGGCTTTTTACAATAACTTTAAGCATACCATCCGACCCGTTTTATGGGAAGGCACTAAAAAAGGCGGTTTTATGTATGGATTTACAGATAACTATATTCGTGTGAAAACGCCTTACGTAATACATAAAATTAATACGATTGAGTCTATTATATTAACCGCAGAAACGATTAGCATAGAAAAAAGTTAATGAAATGACATTTGAACTACAACATACCGACCCCAAAAGTAATGCTCGAGCAGGCTTAATAACAACCGACCATGGACAAATAGAAACACCCATTTTTATGCCCGTAGGTACAGTAGCATCAGTAAAAGCAGTACATCAACACGAGTTGAAAGAGGATATAAAAGCACAAATCATCTTAGGAAACACCTACCATTTATACCTCCGACCAGGTATCGAGATTCTGGAAAAAGCAGGAGGCTTACATAAATTTAACGGATGGGACAAGCCTATACTTACGGATAGTGGTGGTTTTCAGGTATTTTCACTTTCGCATAGACGAAAAATGAAAGAAGAGGGCGTAACCTTTCATTCGCATATTGATGGTTCAAAACATTTGTTTACGCCCGAAAATGTGGTAGATATTCAGCGTATTATCGGAGCAGACATTATTATGGCTCTTGACGAATGTACCCCAGGTGATGCCGATTATGCGTATGCAAAAAAATCAATGGAACTTACGCATCGATGGTTGGCACGTGGCATACAACATTTTGATGCTACTGAACCGAAATATGGGTATAGCCAAACATTTTTTCCCATTGTGCAAGGATGCGTATATCCAGATTTACGCAAACAGTCGGCAGAATTTGTAGCCTCGCAAGGCAGAGAAGGAAATGCTATTGGAGGCTTGGCAGTAGGCGAACCTACCGAAAAAATGTATGAAATGATTGAAATAGTAAACGAGATACTGCCTACAGATAAACCTCGCTACCTAATGGGTGTTGGTACACCTGCCAACCTATTGGAAGCTATTGAACGAGGGGTAGATATGTTTGACTGTGTAATGCCTACACGCAATGGCAGAAACGGTATGCTTTTTACAAAAAATGGAATTATAAATATGCGTAATAAAAAATGGGCAGACGATTTTTCTCCTATCGAAATAGATGGAGCATCGTATGTAGATACCGCCTACTCTAAAGCCTATTTGCGTCATTTGTTTATATCCAACGAATTGTTAGGATTGCAAATTGCATCCATTCACAATCTAGCTTTTTATTTATGGTTAGTGCAAGAGGCACGCAAACAAATACTTGCAGGCACTTTTTCAGTATGGAAAACAAACATGATACAACAGGTATCACAACGTTTATAAAATATTTTTGTTATTTTAAAGACTAAATAGTACTTTTGACACTATAAAAAGAGTATATTTTCAGAGGATTAAACACACAGATACCAAGCTATCTTTAACATTGATCAATAATACCTATTTATTGCATGAAAACACACTTCCATCTTCTTTTGTTTTTTTTCGTGTGCTTGCATTTTGGAGTGCATGCAGAAAATGCAAAACAAGGAGTTTCTGTTTGGAAAATTGATCCACATAGTGGAGATAAAGAATTCATAGAGGTAGACACAATAGCACTTAATTATCATTCAAAAACAAATCCAGTATATAACCACACTATAGCAACATCGTGGCTAGGAAACTTAGGACTACCTGCTGAATCAAAAATTTATTTTGACAAAAATCAAGGCTACGTAACCCATTCATTTTTGTTTAAAAATACGTATGCATCCTATTTCCTTTCGCCCGAAAATAATTCATTTTACAATACAAAAACACCTTTTAGTAATGTAAGCTATCATACAGGAGGTTTTACTTACAGAGAAGAAGACAATATTTCGGGATTATTTACAGTAAACGCTACACCTAAACTTAATTTTTCGTTACTAGCCAACTATATATACGGACGAGGAGCCTATCAAAACCAAGCAACAGACGGACTTAGCGGAGCATTGTATGGTAGCTATTTAGGAGATAAATATGGCATACATTTTATCACAGCACTTAACAACCTAAAACATTTTGAAAACGGAGGTATTGCTGACATAAACCAACTAACGAGTACGATAGAAAGTTATAATCTACCTGTCAATTTATCCAATGCATGGTCTATTTTCCATTCATTTTATTTGTATGCATCACAGCAATACCATCTTGGATTTCACACTAACGACAACAAATTTGTTCCTGTTACTACCTTTGGTCATAGTATATCGTTTGAACAAAACCAAAAGAAATACTACGAAAAAAGCATATCTGATTTTTACCAAAACTCATACTACAGTACCACTAGCACCAACGACACTGTGGCTTTCAATGTATTAAAAAATACAGCATATATATCTCTAAATGAGGGTTTTCATAAGTGGGCATTAATGGGAGTACGTGCTTTTATTGATTTCGATATAGAACAAAATACTGACTTAACAGCTGATTGGAGTTTACGCAAAAAAACTACGAGCCTAGTATATGCAGGAGGAGACATTTCAAAAACAAAAGGCAACACAACCTATCATGCTTTAGGCAAAATGATGCTATTAGGCGATGCACGTGGAGAATATGAATTAAATGGCAAATTGAATACACAATTGAAATTGGGTTCGCAAAACATACAGTTACAAGGCAAGGCTCTTTTAGTAAGCAGTAATCCGTACCATCATCTTGAGCACTATTATTCCAATCATTTTATGTGGGAAAGGGATTATGAAAATATTGTTCGCACCCAATGTAGTGGTAGCATTAGTTTGCCAAACAAAGTAGCAAATATAACACTCAAAGCGGGAGTAGAAAATACCACTAATTACATCTATTTTGACACCAATGCTTTGCCTCAACAATACAGCAATGCCATACAAATTGTGCATGGCGAGGCAACACTAAACCTGCATCTAGGCAATATTCATTTCGAAAATACTGCTATTTTTCAACAAAGTTCAAATGAGGCTATTTTACCCTTACCAAGCCTATCTTCTTATCATAATCTG
Source organism: Bacteroidales bacterium (assembly GCA_012519885.1). Lineage (GTDB taxonomy): Bacteria > Bacteroidota > Bacteroidia > Bacteroidales > Paludibacteraceae > JAAYPI01. Next base: position 2,692 of record JAAYPI010000085.1, on the reverse strand, counting down.
TATGTTACGCATACATTATTCAACGTACTCAAATTTCAAATAGGAGCAGATTGTCGTTATCACACAGCTTATTATGCCAATGCATATATGCCTGCTACTGGGCAATTTTACCGCCAAACAGAGACCCTTATAGGTAACTACCCATTTATAAACCTATATGCCAACTTTCATCTCAAACGAACACGCTTTTTTGTAATGTACTACAATCTTTCGGAAGCAATTTTTACGGACAAAAATTACACCTTAGTACCTAATTACCCATTAAACCCTGGAATGGTTAAATTTGGCTTATCGTGGAATTTTTATGATTAATTTGAGTATCTTTGTGTATAACTTACTTAAAAAAACAAATGCCCTATGAAATTATGTTCAAAAATATCATTGGTATTCGTCATTCTAGTTATTTCTTTTACAGTACTTTTTGCTTTCTTGCGACACTCATCTCCGCTATTCTCAACAGACTATAAAGATATCATAGCATCAGGCACCCTGAGGGTAGTGATAGAAAAAAACACAATGAGCTATGTGGTGGTAAACGATACCAACGTAATGGGTTTGCAATACAAAATGGTAGAACAATTAGCCAAAGATTGGGGGGTAACTGTGCAATACATAGACGCCTCTGACTTAGGTTCGGCTATTAATATGCTCAATAACAACGAAGTAGATATCGTAGTATGGCATATTCCAATACATGTAGAAATGGAAGATAAAATTGCATTTACAGTACCTGTTTTTACAAGCAGACAAGTATTGGTTCAGCGAAAAAACACGCCAAATACACTTATTCGTAACCAATTAGACTTAGCAAGAAAAACCATACACATCCCCAAAGATTCCCCCTATAAACAACGTATTCAAAATTTGGCAAAAGAAATTGGAGACAGCATTTTTATAGTAGAAATAAATGAAATAAGCATTGATTCGCTGTTTTATAAAGTAGCCAATGCGGAAATTGATTTTACTGTATGCGAAAAAGTAGTTGCATCTATTGAGAAAAAAAAATACCCCACACTAGATACCGAAACAGCTATCGGATTTAAGCAAAATTATGCATGGGCTATACGTCAAAACTCATCAGAGCTACAAGATAGTGTAAATAATTGGCTAAACTATTTTTTAGAGACAAAAGAATACAACCGTATTTACCAAAAATATACACATAGTAGAAAACAATGAATATAGTTGACCAACGCCGAACATATCAACTAAATTTTTTGCAAAGTAAACAAGAAATTGAGGTTGGCAACAAAGACCATCTCCCTCTACCAATAGATGAGCTAGTAAAAATTGTGCCCATTCTAGTTGTGTCGAACAAGTATTTTCTGCAGGATTAACAGCCATTGTGTATAAAATCCGTGTTGGCAATCATTGTTATAATTTAAAGAAGAAGCGGGAACATATCTTAGTCAAAAATACTGATGGACAAACCTCATTTTTGAATGAAATACAACGAAGAAAAAATTTCTACGAATATAAATCCGTTGAACCAGAAAAATTTAGTCACATAGTACATACAATTTATGCAAGTTTACATCAAGGGTTTATTCTTTCTGAATGGATTGATGGGGATATAATTTCTCGTTTTGATAAAGAAATCATACGTGATATTTTTAAAACTCATATTGAAATAGAAAAAAAGGGGCTGTTTGAATGCGATTTGTCTAAAAATAATCTGTTAATTGATAAAAATAAGCAGATTATGTTTTTTGATTTTGGCTATATGTATCCGTATAATCCACTTATACATTACAACTCTGACGGAAAACAACTACCTATTTTCCATTTATGCGAACGATTGGAAAGCAGGTCATTAATGCAATATTTAATGGATATAGAAAATGATTCGAGCCTGATGATTGAAACCTTTGAAAACACTAAAAGACTAGCACTAGAAGCGTATAGCGAGAAATTAATTTGGTTAGAAAAAAACAATGCCGATACAGATGTGATTCAATGGCAAAAAAATTGGATTAATCAGTGGGAATATAGTTTGAAATCACCAGCTAACTTACTCGAAACGTACGAATTGGAATCATTTCGTTCTTATGTATTAGATGTACATGATGATATTGGCGGCAAGAGTTGTACACCAATGACAATTAAAAAATTAGATAAAATACTGGAACAAATTAAACATAATTATCCTACATTAAAAATAAGAAATGGGCTGTTTTGGGGAGATGAAAAACTAAACAATTCTTCATTATATGACAAATATACGAAATTAAAAGAGCAGGCATGTAGATATCAACTACATGAAACATAATCACATAAGATCTACTTCCTGATGCCCTGTTTCCAGCTACAACGGACAACAAGTTGGTATCTAAACGACTATTGATGCCTATATCTTTTCAGCAAATAACACAAATTGACCGTAACGATTGATATCCCCGTTTTGTACTTGTTTTTCGACCTCGGCATACGGATATACCTGTAACACCTTAAATCCATGATTTTCGGCAATAGTACGCAACATTTGCATATCAAACCCTAAATGAGGAACAAATTCATCACCATGAAAACTCCCATCTTCTGTGAGCAAATCGCCTATAAGGAGTTTCCCTCCTTTTTTTAAAAGTGTATACACAGACGTAAATGCACTAGACAAATCTGCTATATGATGCCAAGTCATAAAAGAAATAACCAAATCAAAATCTGTAGCATTAATCGTTTCGATAGTAGCATG
>JAAYPI010000084.1 GCA_012519885.1 Bacteroidales bacterium | reverse complement strand
TGAAAGCTCCTGAAGGGGCTTATTTCTATCATATCGAAGCAACTGGAGTAGATAGGGATGAAAAAGGCAATCTGATTGAATATAAAAAGACCGGGGATATCAATTTATTGCGATAATTCAATTACTTCTAAATCTTTCATCACTTCTTTATCTACAACAAACCGCATAAGGGTACGTACTGCATGAAACCCTTGTTTACCTGCAGCACCTGGATTAATGTGTAGCATCTGCAAGGATTTATCATACATTACTTTCGCTATGTGCGAATGTCCACATACAAATAGCATAGGAGGTTTTTTGGTAAGTTCAGCTATAATGTTCGGGTTGTATTTTGCAGGATATCCGCCAATATGCGTCATCCATACAGTTACTTCTTCGACAGTAAAACGGTTGTGCAATGGAAATTGTCCACGTACATCCTGTCCGTCGATATTTCCATAAACGGCTCTTATTTTCTTTCCCGTTGATGCTAGTTGTTCAATAATGCTTATACTACCAATATCTCCCGCATGCCATATTTCATCACAATCTTTGAAGTGTCTTAGGTATGCATCGTCCCAATAACTATGCGTGTCCGATAGTAAACCAATACGTGTCATGTTGAACAAAATTTTAAGTACGTAAAGATAGGTAAATTTTATAAATGACTTGTTTTTAATTTTTCAAAATGCGTTATTATTCCTATATATCTAGCTATTTTTGTATTTTTGTACCAAAATTTTATCCATGAATGACGTTGTAAAAGATATCCAAATTTCCCAATATGATTACGATTTACCTGATATACGTATAGCTAAATATCCGTTAAGCCAACGAGATTCTTCTAAATTATTAGTATACAAACAGGGAAAAATTGATCAAACAGTATTTTCTTCTATCTCTACACATTTACCTCCACGTAGTTTGTTGGTATATAATAATACAAAGGTAATTCATGCTCGTTTATTTTTTCAGAAAGATACGGGAGCTATCATTGAGATTTTTTGTTTGGAGCCTATACAACCTTCTGATTATCAAATGGTTTTTCAATCAACAAAACGTTGTACATGGAAATGTATGGTAGGAAACCTAAAAAAGTGGAAACAAGGAGCTTTAACCTTGGTATGTGATGTGAAAGGTGTTTCCATAGAGCTAGTTGCCGAACGTGATATGATTGATTCGCAAATACATATACATTTTTCGTGGAATAATGTTGGTGTAACATTTGGTGATATACTCGAAGCCATAGGAAAATTGCCTATACCTCCTTATTTGCATCGTGAATCGGAAGAAAATGATGAAATAACGTATCAAACGGTATATTCCAAAGAGCAAGGTTCTGTGGCTGCACCTACGGCTGGTTTGCATTTTACAGATGAGGTACTAGCACGCTTGCATCAAACAGGTATCTGTACTACAGAAATTACGTTGCATGTAGGTGCTGGCACTTTTTTACCAGTCAAGTCGGCTACTATTGGAGAACATACCATGCATACTGAAATGGTGGTTATTAGCAAACAAACTATCAAACACCTCCAAGCATCTATTGGTAATATTGTTGCTGTTGGTACAACTAGTGTCCGTTCGTTGGAGTCATTGTATCATATAGGTGTGCAAGTATCAAAACAACAGTATCATCTATCTGTTTCTCAATGGGAACCTTATTCTGATCATCAGTTACTATCTCCTTTTGAGGCTTTACAAGCAGTAATACAGTATCTGAATAATAATGGATTAACAGAAATTCGTTTTTCAACGAATATTATTATTTTACCTTCTTACCAACGCAAAATAGTTACTGGATTAATCACTAATTTTCATCAGCCCAAAAGTACTCTATTGTTGCTTATTGCCGCTTTTGTGGGTGAGGATTGGAAAAAAATGTATGAATATGCACTGAATAATGATTTTCGTTTTCTTAGTTATGGTGATAGTTCTTTACTTTTGCCATAATTAATCCTGATTATGCTTCATTTTTTTGAATGTATAAAACGAATACACGTATCAATATGGTCTAAAGTTGCATGGTGCGAGTTGTTATTGACTCTTCAACTTCAAACACCATATATCCACCATCTACCAATGGAGGCATAGTAATATAGTGCACATTGCCAAATGTTGTACGGTTTTCTTTATGTGAATGACCGCTTATAACCATTGATACTTCGTATTGAGCAAATAATGAGAGCAAAGCCATTCGTTCTTCTTTGGTGTATATGCCGTTTGTGTCAAACTGTCGTGCAAAAAAGTTGGTGTGTAAACACAATACAATGACGATATTCATAACGTTTTTGCAGTTGTTCGACAAGCCAGGCTGTTTGTTTTTTTCCTAAAGTACCACTGCCACTTTCCAAGCCGATATACAAATCAGTGGCTGTAGGGGTATGAACCGTAAAGGTGTACGTACTGCTTCCAAAAAGTTGTACATATTGGCTCCAACTAAAAAATAAATCATGGTTGCCTGCCACAAAATAAGAGGGTAGTTGATTCCACGCCTTAAATTGATTGTTAGCAGATGTCATTTGATGCGATAATCCATTGGAAATATCTCCAACGATTAATACTAGCGAAGGATCTTCTTCTTCGGTGTAGGAAAAGAACCTTTCTACTTGCTCTGAATTGCCTATAATATGTAAATCGGATGCTCCGACTACACGATATGTTTCGCTCATAACCTGAATGTCTGGAAGTGGCGATTGGTCGTTGAGAGTTTGTGAGTCGTCAAATCGTTTATCAACTTCATAATTTGTCCTTACAAAATTTAAAGGGTCAAATTCGGGTAGCTTATTACACGATTGAGTTACTATAAGCAAGATAACGATGCAACTTTGTAGGGTTCGTTTTTTTATAAAGTCCATAGTATACCTCCTCTTAGTTGTGTGTGAAATGGATTTACATGAATATTATAAAAACCTGCTGGTTTAACGCAACCTTCTAAGAAGTAATGAATAGTACTGGGGCGATAACTAAGCTGTAGTACATACATTGGATTGCCAGCTTGCTCTATCTCAAAAGTATCATAACTACGTACCCCAATCATAGCATTGTATATATAATTTTTTGGAAATACGTATACATTCAATTGGTAAAGTAAATATCCTAATTCACTAACTGACTGATTACTAAACTGTTTTGATGTGAAATGTCGAATATAAGAGCCAATGTACACATCAAGATGCTGAGGCATATATGTTGCCATCAAAGCAAGGTTTTGCTCACTTAATAGAAGTTGATTATGGGGATGATACATGTAATGTATACCTACTGAAATAGGTTGTGAGACAGGTAAATTATACAATGCTCCCAATGTAAAGGCTTGTATGGAAGAACCATAATATGTATTTCCTTGCCAATTGAGTCCCGCTTCCAATTCCCAACAGGTACTTGTATAGCTTGTTACTGTGCTAATTTCTGCATATGTTCTTTTTACAGGGTTATGTCCAATACCTATACGATGCAGTAAGCTTGTTTGAGCTGTAGCATATGAACAAAGGAATAATAAACTGATTATAAGAGCTTTCAAAGGCATGCATTGATATGTTTGATACAACCATCTACATCATCTGGATGAAACCATACAATGCTTTTATCTTTCCGAAACCAGGTTAATTGTCTTTTAGCATAGTTTCTTGAGTGTTGTTTTATTTTTTCTTTTGCTATCTCAATACTTGGGTATATACCATCAATATAATCAAATATTTCTTTGTAACCAACTGTATTCAAAGAGTTTAACTCTTTTTTGGTATATAGGTTTTGTGCTTCTTCTACCAATCCTTTTTCAAACATTTGTTCTACTCGCATATTGATTCGTTGATACAACTCTTCTCTGGGCAAGTTAAATCCAATTTTAGTAATAGTGAAGTTTCTGTTTGCAGTCTTTTTTGTTAGTAGAGACGAGTAGGGTTTGCCTATCATTAAGCTAACTTCTACAGCATGCATTACGCGTTGTGTATTTTTCAAATCTACTGTTGAATAATATGCTGGATCCAGTTTTAATAATAATTCCCGTACACTTTCCAACCCATTTTCTTGGTATAATTTGTGTACATTTTGACGGATTGATTGATCCACTTCGGGTATATCATCCATGCCCTTACATATTGCATCAATATACATCATAGATCCACCCACAAGTAACACAATATCATGCGTTTGAAATAATGTTGGTAATAAAGCGAGTACATCTTCCTCGTATGCTCCAGCACTATATGTTTCGTCTAATTCTTTGGTTCCTACAAAATAATGCGGTACCAAGTCTTTTTCTTCTTTGGTGGCAGCCGCTGTCCCAATTTCTATACCTTTAAATAATTGACGCGAATCTGCTGACAGAATAGGGGCATTGTATGTTTGTGCCAATTGGATACTGGCATGTGTCTTTCCAACACCTGTAGGACCCAAAAGTACAACTAAGTGTTTCATTTTAGAGGGTCGCTTTCTTCTGAAAAATCAACATCGCTGAAACTTTCTTCATCAAGTTCATCCATATCAAAATCTTCATCACCATAGAAATTTTCGTCAAGGGGAGTAACGACTTTTGCTGGTTTTGTTACTTTGTCTTCTTCAAATATGTCAGCTACAAACTGCGATGGAGCTTCTCCCATTTTTTTTGTACATAGTGCCTTTTCTTGTCTTTTGGTAGGAATTATTTCTTTTAGTTCAATAAAAAAAGCTCTGTCTGTAAAATAATCAAACACATACAAAATTTTTTGTTTTTCTTCTGAAATAAATTCTTCCAAACCTGTTTGTTCCATCACATAATTATCATATTCAGAGCTGGTATCCATTTCAATAAGCGTAATTTCCTGTTCTTTTTCCCAGTAATCATTACAAATAAAGAAAGAAGCCATCCCTTCTTCTGTGTACGATACTGATTCCAAAATAGCTTTGTGTAAATCTAAGAAAGTGGCTGCCGAATCAATTGTAATTTCACGCATAAAATTATCCACTTCGTCTGAAATAAAAATAAATTTGTATAGCATACTAGTTTAATTTTGCATATATATAATTATAGGCGTAAAAATACAGCTTTTTTTCTTTTTGAGAAACATTGTCAATAAAAAAAGCGACCGTTTTGGTCGCTTTTTGCTGAGATGCTTAAAAAGTCAATTTTTTTTCTATTTCTAACACATTTCCTCTAAAGGTTTTGTCTGTGTCCATGAGGTCTTTTACTGTTTTGCACGCATGAATAACTGTAGCATGATTGCGTTTGCCAATTGAATTTCCAATTGAGGTGAGAGATTCTTGAGTAAGTTGTTTAGAAAAATACATAGCAATGTGTCGTGCTTGTACCACTTCACGTTTGCGTGAGCTTGATTGCAGACTCTCAACAGGTATTTTAAAATACTCACATACCAAATCACGAATATTTTTTATAGTGTGTTTTTTTTCTGTAACATTGACTAGATTACGCACTACTTTTTTTGCCAAATCTAAGTTTATTACTTTTTGATTCATGGTTGATTGAGCAATAAGCGAAATAATAGCTCCCTCTAAATCACGAATACTGTCTGTAATATGTTCGGCAATAAATGAAAGTACATTATCTGGTATTTTTAATCCGTCCCTTTCTGTTTTGCTAAGCAAAATTGCCTTTCTAGTTTCAAAATCAGGTTTTTCTATTTCAGCTGATAATCCCCATTTGAAACGTGTTAGCAAACGGTCTTCTAATCCTTCCAATTCGGCAGGCTTTTTGTCGCAGGTAATAATAAGTTGTTTGCCTGATTGGTGTAAGTGGTTGAATATATGAAAGAATGTGTTTTGTGTACTTACCTTTTTACCTTCGCCTAATTCGTGGATATCGTCAATTATCAACACATCAATTAGTTGATAGAAATTAAGGAAATCGTTGATTTGATTGTTTCTGGATGCTTCGGTATATTGTAATTGAAATAAATTAGCTGATACGTATAATACTTTCTTTTGAGGGTGTAATTCTTTTGTTTTTAATCCAATAGCATTGGCTAAGTGTGTTTTGCCTACACCTGATTTGCCATAGATAAATAGCGGATTAAAAATAGTTTTACCTGGTTGACTTGCAATATTAATACCTGCTGTACGTGGCAAACGGTTGCAATCACCTTCTACAAAATTATCAAAATGGTAATTAAAGTTTAGATATGAATCAAATTCTGGAACCCCAATTTTCTTTTTTCCTTGAAAAGGAGCCTTTTCGGTACCAGGTACATCTGTAGTTCCATTTTTTTTATTGTTGTTGTCTACGACTACTCTGTATACCAGTTTTGTATTTGGTGCAATGACACGGTTTAGCGTTGATTTTAACAAATCAGCATACTGTGCCTCTATGTATTCGTAAAAAAACTGGCTTGGGACTTGGATGGTAAATACGTTATTTTCGTATTTGATGGGTATGATTGGCTCAAACCATGTACTAAAGCTTGTTTCGTTCACATTATCTCGAATAATGTTTAAGCATTTGTCCCAAAAAGTAGTGTAAAGAGAATTCATAGTCGTTTTTTCATGTAAATGATTTATCGTTGGTTTGCAAATTTCATAAAAATTATTCAAAAAAAAAAATCATTTTAAACTTGTTTTTTTTAAATATTTGTATCTATTTGTCTTTCAGTTACTTGTTTTAATTTATTGATAATCAGATATATATAATTTCAAAAACTATCAATTTATTGACAGTTAGGCTTTTAAAAAATATGTTAATTTATGAGTCAAAAAGATGAAACTCCTTTATAGTAAGAAGTTTCATCTGAATGTTAACTTAATGTTAAGATTGTTGAAAGCTTATTTTTTTTCTTTTTTTGCCCCAAAAACAGAAAAATGAATATAACGTTTCGGATTTTCTTTTAAATCAATTAGCAATTTATTAGAACTATCCATGGTTGCATTCAAATTGAGATACAACGATGGGTCGTTCAGCAAAAGCCCTACAGTATTGCTCTTTTCATTAAATTTTGACGAGGCTAATTGCAAATTAGCTAATGTTTCATTAAGCGAAATAAGTGTTTTCTCTAAGTCAACCTTGCTCAAATCGGTTGTTACTTTTGATAAATTTTGTGTAACGGTACTCACATCCTTCATAATTACGGGAACATCCGTATGTACTATCTTTTTAAGCGATTGCGACATGGATGCAAGTTCTTGTGTGGTAGTTTCAATATTTTTCATACTATTTTCTACTGCACCACTTTCAATTACTTTGCGAAGAGCCAATAATGTAGAATCAACTTGTGGGATGACTTTTTGGATAGGAGGTAATAACGAATTAACAATTTCACCAATTAATCCTCCAGATGTTTTACCAGGTAGGGTGTCGCCAATTTGGTGCATATCAGGATTGTCTGTCAAAACGAGTTGTATGGCTTTATCGCCCAACATACCTGTTTCATAAAGCTCAGCATACGAACCTTTGGGCACTATTAGGTGTTTATCAACAGATATTTCAAGGGTAATTGGAGCATTTTTTGTGTAATCAAAATCAATATTGCTTACATGTCCAATTTTATATCCGTTAATCAAAACGGGACTCGTTTTTACTACGCCATCTATTCGGTCGTATTGAACGTAAAAATATTTTGTTGGTTTAAATAGATTTATTCCTTTTAGGTAATTAATACCAAAATACAGCAGACCTAGTGCTACAATTACTAATAATCCAATTTTAGCTTCTCGTGTAAAGAATTTTTTCATAGTATATTTATTATTTTTTATCAGATACTTCTTTTATAGCATCGTGGATGTTACATCTTTTCCCATTTTTATATGCGATTACAAATGCATCAGGAAATTTTTTTGCTACATCGTTTTTAAGTTGGTTTATGGCATCTATATCCGATGTTGATCCTGTGGTATATTTATAAAAACCATTTTCCACATAGCTATCAATATTTGTTACTCCTTTAAAAATTGCATTTCCCTCTTTGTATTTTTTCTTCGACACTAAAAACTGAACTTTAAATAGAATATTACTTTCGGTAACAACTGTTGAGGTGTTGGTCGGTTTTTGTGTGGGTGTGCTGGTGGTAGTTTGTTGGGGTGTTGGTGTGGTATGGATGGTTGTATTTTTACCGTGTTCTATCGGTTGACCTCCATTTTTTTTCTCCAATACTCTTTTATAATTAACAAATGCTTCGTATATAGCATCTACCATTTTATCTTGATTTTCCTTTCTGTTAAGGTATTTTTCTTCTTCTCTATTCGAGATAAAACCAAGTTCTACCAATACGGAAGGCATCGTAGTAGCCCTAAGTACCAAGAAACCTGCCTGACGTACTCCTCGGTCTGTTAACGGAGTGTTTTTTGAGAAATTTTGCTGTATCAAGTCTGCAAATTTGATGCTTTGTTCCATATATTGGTCTTGCATAAACTGAAACATAATATACGAATCGGTTGAATTTGGGTCAAATCCTTGATAGGTTTTTTGGTAATCTTCCTCTAATAGAATAACGGAGTTTTCAAGCATAGCTAATTCCATGTTTTCTTTGCTACGGGCATGACCAAGTGTAAATGTTTCCGTACCATTCGCGGTTTTATTTTTTGCAGAATTGGTATGAATAGACATAAATAAATCGGCATTGGCTTTGTTCGCTATTTGTGCACGTTCATTTAAAGGGATAAACACATCAGTTGTGCGGGTATAAATGATTTTTACATCTTTGTGATTAGCAGCAATTTTTTCACCCAAGGCTAAAACGTACGTTAAGTTAATGTTTTTTTCTTTTGAGAAGGAGCCGATAGCACCAGCATCTTGACCTCCATGACCTGCATCCAGTACTAAGGTGAAGGCAAATGAAGATGTGCAAAACAGAATGAAGGTGAAACTAGTTATGACTTTTTTCAATGTATTCATATTCATTGGGCTATAATTAAAATCAGTAAGAAATCATCAATTGTTTGCAAAAATAGTGGTTTTTTACCGAAACTTTGGGTTTTTATCGTAAATATTTCCTAAAAAAAGATTAAAATTTATTATTATATCCTACAGGTAACTTTAAAATGTATAAATTTGCACAAGTTTTTTTTTAAGTTAGCATGCTCACTATATAGATATTGTCAGTTGAAGAAGTTTTGCCTCTTTTTTTTCTTCCTTCTATTCGTTGGTAAATCCGATGTAGCACTATTTGCTCAGAGCAATGAAAATGTTGCTATGCCTACCGAACGTACGAGTACTCGAATAAGCTCAAAGTCTGTTATAGAGGATAATATCGTATACAATGCCACCGATTCTATTATCATTTTGAAAAATGGAATTATTCATTTACATGGCAATGCCTCTGTTACGTATCAAGATATTGAATTAAAAGCAGCTTATATCAGATTAAACATAGATAGTAGTTTGGTGTTTGCATCGGGTATAACAGACACAGTAGGTACTTATCTTGGTGCTCCTATTTTTAAAGAAGGTTCAGAAACGTATGAGTCAAAATCATTATTGTATAATTTTAATACTAAAAAAGGATTAATTTTTAATACAGTTACACAACAAGGAGAAGGATATGTAAGTAGTGGTGTTACCAAAAAGAGTACTGAAAATGTTTTTTGTTTGCAGCATGGTAAATACACTACCTGCGATCACCACGACCATCCCCATTTTTACTTGTCTCTTACAAAAGCGAAGATGAAACAGGGAGAATACATTGTTACAGGACCCGCTTATCTGGTGATAGAAGATCTTCCGTTGCCTCTTTTTGTGCCTTTTGGCTATTTTCCAGTTCCTAAAACGTATTCATCGGGGGTGCTTTTCCCTACTTTTGGAGACGAACTTCAACGTGGTTTTTATGCACGTAACGGAGGATATTATTTTGCCATTAATGATTATGTTGATTTAGCTCTTACGGGCGATGTATACACCAAGGGTACCTGGTCGCTAAATGCAGCATCTAGCTATATGCTTCGCTATAAATTTAGAGGGAATGTGAATGTAAGTTTGATGGAAAATATTGTGGGTGAACGTGATATGCCAGATTATGCTAAAAGTAACGATTTCCGCATTATGTGGTCGCATGCACAAGATGCTAAAGCAAATCCATTTTCTACCTTATCAGCTAGTGTTAATTTTTCTACGTCTTCTTACGAAAGAAACAATTTGAATAGTTATTATAACCCTAATTTATTATCACAAAATACACGTAGTTCTACCATTACCTATACGCAACGTTTTCCAGAAAGTCCATTTTCTTTATCAGCAAGTGTATATGCTAACCAACGTACACGCGATTCAATTATCAGTTTGTCGTTGCCTAACTTAAATGTGAGTATGAGTCGTATTTATCCATTGAAACGAAAACAAGTGCTGGGTACAGATAGGTGGTACGAAAAAATTAGTATGACCTATACAGGTCGATTTTCTAATAGTATAACTACAAAAGAAGACAAATTACTCACTTCCTCCTTTACCAAAGATTGGAAAAATGGGGTAGAACATACATTACCCATTTCTGCCTCCTTCACAGTACTTAATTATTTTACTGTTACGCCATCGTTTAGTTCAAAGTTACGCTGGTATTTTAGTCAGGTAAATCAAACTTGGCAGGGAGATGCGTTGACTGGAGCTATTGTAACGGATACCTTGAATGGTTTTTATAATGTATTTGATTATAGTGCCTCTGTCAGTATGCAAACCAAATTGTATGGTTTTTATAAACCAATGGAACGCATTTTTGGTAGTCGGATTAACATGATACGCCATGTAATAACTCCGTCAATAAGTGTGTCATACAAACCAGATTATGGCTTGCCTGCATGGGGGTATTGGGGAACATACCAACGTCCGTTAACTGATGGCACTTTTTCGCAGGTATTTTACGATAAATACCAAAGTCAATTATTTGGCACTCCTAGTCGTGGAGAGGCTGGTACAGTGGGTTTTAGCATTGCGAACAATTTGGAAATGAAGGTTAAAAATAAACAAGATTCGCAAAAAGAATTTACTAAAATTAGCATTATCGACAATTTGAGTGTATCTTCGAGCTATAATTTGATTGCTGATTCGCTCAATTGGTCGAATCCGAACGTGAGTTTAAGGCTCAAATTGCACAAACAATATACCTTGAACTTGAGTTTGTTATTCGATCCGTACACGTATCAGTTAAATGAATATGGTAATCCGAAGAAGGTAAATATTACCCAATTAGAAAAAAATGGGGTCTTAGGACGTTTAATGAGTACGGGTACATCGTTTGGGTACACGTTTAGTAATGCTACTTTTAAGAAAAAAGAGCCATCAACAAATAAGGGCGGATTAACGCCAAACGAAGAACCTGTAGTGTCAGTTTTAGAAAAAGAGATAAATGAGTTAAATCCTATTGAATCCAAAAAGCTGTCAAAATCGACTATGGATGCAGAGGGATATCAAAAGTTTTCGATGCCATGGTCGCTCAATGTCAATTATTCGATGCGGTATGCGTATGCTAGTTTTAATACTGCTAGTATGGAATATAATAGGGCTTTATCTCATGATATTAATGTAAGTGGGAATATTCAGTTTACTGAAAATTGGCGTTTTACAGCATCGTCCTATTACAATGTGAACACCAATCAATGGAGTTACGTTAATTGTAGTATTTCGCGCGATTTGCACTGTTGGTCGATGTCGGCTAGTTTTGTGCCTATAGGATTGTACAAATCGTATAATTTTATGATAGGTATTAAATCTACCTTACTACGTGATATTAAATATGAAAAACAAAGTAATCCGTACGATAATCAAGTATGGTATTAAATAAACCAAGTATTAATTTACAAAAAACAATAAACAATGAACGAGAAAAAAAGTTTTGTAGCTTTAACATACGATTTATATGTTGGAGAAGAAAATGAAAAAGAGTTAATGGAACAAGCCACAGAAGAACAACCCTTAACTTTCTATACAGGATTGGGTATGATGTTAGATAAATTTGAGGCAGAAATTGCTCCTTTAAAAGTAGGAGATAGCTTTGATTTTGTTATTCCAGTTGATGATGCTTATGGCGAATACGAAGATGAAAAAATCATTGAATTGCCTAAAAATATATTTGAAGTAGATGGTGCTATTGACGAAGAAATGATAGCCGAAGGCAATATGGTACCATTGGTAGATTCAGAGGGTAATCGTATCAATGCATCTATCGTATCTGTAGGAGAAGATATCGTTACCGTAGATATCAACCATCCTTTAGCTGGCGAAGATTTGCATTTTATTGGCAAAGTGATTGAAATGCGTGAAGCTACTGAAGAAGAATTGAAAGCGGTATTTTCTTCGGGATGTGGTTGCGGTAGCGGAGGTTGTGATAGTGGCGATTGTGGTAGTGGTGGATGTGGTTGCTCATCAGGAGAATGCGATAGCGACGATATGTATGGCTGTAATTGCGGTTGTAACTAACCCTTTTTTATAATTTTTACCAAAAGAAAAATAAGAATGATAAATTCATTTGGAACCATTTTTAAATTAACATCGTTTGGCGAGTCGCACGGAAAAGCATTGGGTGGGGTAATTGATGGTTGCCCTGCTGGTGTTAGTATCGACGAGGATTTTATCCAACAAGAGATGGATAGACGACGTCCTGGACAGTCTCGCTTAACTACTGCACGCAACGAACCCGATAGTGTAGAATTTTTATCAGGTATTTTTGAAGGAAAAACAACTGGTACGCCTATAGGATTTGTGGTGTACAACCAAAATCAACGCTCAGAAGATTATGATCATCTTAAAGATGTGTATCGTCCTTCGCATGCCGATTATGTGTACCAAGAAAAATACCACAATAGAGACTACCGTGGAGGTGGACGTTCGTCGGCTAGGGAAACTGTTAGCCGAATTGTAGCAGGTGCCATTGCAAAATTAGCACTCAAGCAAATTATGCAAGGTATTGATATCAAAGCATACACCGCACAAGTTGGGGATATTGCCTTAGACAAACCTTACCAAGCATACGATTTATCTACTATCGAAAACAATGTAGTACGTTGTCCGGATGCCAAAGTGGCTGAAAAAATGATTGAATTGATAGCCGAAACCAAAAAACAAGGCGATACCATTGGTGGTGTTATTACGTGTGTAGTAAAAGGTGTACCATTGGGGTTGGGCGAGCCTGTATTTGGTAAGCTGCATGCTTTGTTGGGTAGTGCCATGTTGTCTATCAATGCTGTAAAAGGCTTTGAATATGGTATGGGATTTGCTGGCGTATCGAGCAATGGGTCGAAGGTAAACGATACCTTTTATGTAGATAATGGGGTAGTGAAAACCAAAACCAACAACTCTGGTGGCATACAAGGTGGTATTTCCAACGGACAAGATATTTATTTTAATGTAGCCTTTAAACCCGTAGCTACTATTTTGCAAGAACAAGAAGTATTGACCCGCAACTTAGAAGTGCAAGTACAAAAAGTACGCGGCAGACACGATTCGTGCGTTTTACCACGTGCAGTACCCATTGTAGAAGCCATGGCAGCCATGGTAATTTTTGATGCGTATTTAATGGCTAAAGTGCGTACACTATAGTGGTTTTGGATGACAAACGAAACAACAAATAAGCAATGGGCAATTATTGTCAATCCGCATGCTGGGGGCAAAAAAGCCTTTCAGTTTTGGCAAAAATTGTCTGTTGCTTTACGTGAGCAGGGCATAGGGTATGACATTGCGTTTACCGAAGGACCATTTCATGCCGTACAGTTGGCTAAAAAGTTCCGTCATCAGTTGTACGAACAATTCTTAGTCATTGGTGGTGATGGTACCTTGAGCGAGCTTGTTCATGGTATTTTTAGTTGTTCTGTTCCACCAAATCCCACCATTACTTTATCTATTGTACCCATTGGTACGGGCAACGATTGGGCACGTTTTTGGGGCATTACGCCTACTATCGAAAGGGTGGTACAGTCCTTACTCAACCATAAAACCCAAACCATTGATATCGGTCAAATTTCATTTGTAACCTATCAGGGCATACCACAAACACGTTATTTTATCAATGCCATGGGCGAGGGTTTTGATGCCAAGGTAGCCAAGTTAACCACCTATTTGGGTTCCATTTTTAAAGGAAAATCGTGGTTGTATAGCCTGTCGGTATTTATTGTTCCTTTTGTGTATAGAGCCAAACCTATACATATTGAGTTTGATAACGGATTGCTGGTACAGAAAAAAATCTACACCTTATCCTGCGGAAACGGTTGCTATACAGGTGGTGGCATTAAGCAAACACCACATGCTGTACCTATCGATGGATTGTTTGATGTGATGATGGTAGAAAGTCCTTCGTTGTGGGGTATTATTACAGGTATTCATGCCTTATTCAAAGGCAAACTTATGCAACACAAATTAGTGCAAAGTACCCAAACCAAGCATTTTACCATTTCTTCCGATTATCCCTTATGTATGGAAATAGATGGTATCTCACTACCCGAAACTTACCAAGCCACCATCAGCATACTGCCCAAGGCTGTACGGTTTATTGTTGTGTAGTTATTGTGTATGGATATCCTTGAACGAGGTAGATTTTACCTCTGTAGTTTTACTATACTAGGAGTTTTGTTGTCTGTTTGCCTACTATAGTAATTTTATTTTCGCAAAAGATACTCACCGTATACACAGGGTTTAAGAAAAATATGTTACTAAACATAAAAGCCCTTTTTGTTAATAAGTATTTACCTCGAGTCCTTTTATTTCTTAGTTTTTCTCTTTACCTTTGAGAAAAAAAGGTATGCGTTTTACATTACATCTT
>JAAYPI010000011.1 GCA_012519885.1 Bacteroidales bacterium | reverse complement strand
CTACTTTAAAATTTTCCAAAAATGCAATAAGTAGCGATACAAGGGTAATAAGAATAGCTATACCAAACAACACATACATTAAAATCATCATTGCTTGTGTATAATTTGGTTCTATGTATTCAGCATATTCATCTACTGCTCCACCCCAAAAGAACAAAACAGAAACTACCACTGTGATGCCTATTAGGACATAGAGGGTTATTTTCGAAAGATTGTTTAACATGTTTTTATTTTTTAATTGTAAAATAATCTATTTTTTATTGCTTTGTTCGACTAAAATATCTAACATAGAAATTGAAGAATCTTCCATATCGCTTACTACTGATTCTATACGCGATACAATAAAATTATAGAATACCTGTAAAATAATAGCTACAATAAGACCTCCAACAGTAGTAATCAAAGCTACCTTGATACCTCCTGCTACGATAGTTGCAGAAATATCACCTGCTTGTTGAATACGGTCAAAAGCTTCAATCATACCAATTACTGTTCCCAAGAATCCTAACATAGGAGCCAATCCAATAAACAAACCTATCCAAGATAAATTCTTTTCTAGTAAAGTTGTTTGAACACTTCCATAAGAAATAATAGATTTTTCTACTACGTCAATACCTTCGTCAATACGTGTTAAGCCTTGATAAAAGATAGAAGCAACTGGACCTCTTGTATTGCGACATATTTCTTTGGCAGCTTCTACACCTCCTTGTGCCAATGCAGCTTCAACTTCTTCTAATAACTTCTTAGAATTTGAAGTAGCTAAGCTTAAATATATAATACGCTCAATACATACGGCTAGCCCTAAAATAAGACATAATGCAATTGATGCCATAAAACCAGCACCACCTTCGATAAATTTTTGTTTTAATGCTTGGTGAATGCCACCTTCTTCAGCTACAGGAGCTGCGGCTTCTTCTACTAACGCTTCTTCTACGGCTACCTGCTCTACAGCTGCTGTATCAACTGCTGGAGCAGCGTCTTGTGCAAACGCTGAGAAAGTCATACCGAATGTAAGACTTAAAATTACTGCTAAAACTGCAAACAACTTTTTCATTTTTTTTTGTGTTTTGATTAATTACTTGTTTTATTTAAAATGATTAATGTATTCCCTTTATTAAATTACGTAGTTTTTACTTATTCTTTCTAAACAAGAGAAAAACTAAAAAACATTCAGGGCTCAAAGTTAATAAAAAAGAAAGAATACAAAACAATTTTTATGCAATTATTTTTTGAAAGCTTGTATATTACTAATAGATTGAATCAAAAAATCCAATATAAAGATAGAATTGATAAATAATAAATGGTAGGTATAATTTTGATGACAAATTCATTAATCTTTACACAGAAGAAATCAAGCATTAAAAAAGACACACCCAAACAACTCTAAAATAAATTAACTTGAACAAATATTTTATTTAAAAACTACATCAAAAAAGAGTCAAAATAATAGGAGATGAAAAAAAGTTATCAACAGGTTAATTAACTTTCATTCAGTATATTACGTAATTTTTACACACATAAATTCGCTTTCTTTTTTTTTACTATCACCACTTTTTCGTATTATATAGGGAAATAAATGTATAAAATGAAAAAAATGAGCCAATCAGAAAAACAAATTTTTTGCACAGACGCAACTATGTGTGCAATTTTAGCAAAATGCAATTCTCAAAACAAATGGGAATTGTGGGGTTTGAGTGAGGTATCGGAAACAGGCGAAGCAAAATACGAAATACGCCTATTTTCTGACTACGAGTTTGACGAAGTAGATGCAATAAATACAACAAGTGGACGAAATCAGATTAAAGTTCTTTTTCAAACGAATTGGTACGAAATAGTATTTATTGAACATAAAAAAGCTATCAACATGCCAATTGAGCCTGAATGGTATTGTATGGGAAATTTTTCTGTTGAACCAATATCAAAATCTTTTTCATTGTTAAAATTGAGCTTTACGTATGAAGATGAAAATGAAAGCATTGAATCCTTAATAGCACGAGGTGCTGGCAAGAATCAAACAGTTTTAATTGACCAAATAAATATTACTGAATGGCACACATCAGAAACACGTTTTGAACGCCTAATAGATGTTATTGATTATTTTTTGAAAAATGGTATATCTATAAATGCAAAAAATGAACTCGGTGAAACCGCATTGTTAGCGGCTGCGGCTACTGATTGCAATACAGCAGTTGTAAACCTATTGTTGCAACATGGTGCAAACATCAATGATAAAGATATTTTTGGCTGCACAGCACTGGTAAAAGCTTGTGAAACATTAAATAGTGATGTAGTAAAATTACTGCTTGCAAATGGTGCGGAGGTTGATTCTGATTGTTTTGTAAGCTTATTTCAACGTGATATTATTGACATAGAAGAACTACAAAGTATAATAGATTTGTCAAAAATTTTAATTGATAAAAACATAAATATCAATACAAGAAACAATGAATTTGAAGGAAATACCTATAGCTCTACTGCCTTAATGTATGCTGCAAGTTATAAACATGATGAAGATTTAGGAACTTCTGCAAAATTACTTTTAGAAAAACAAGTAGAGCTTATGGGTTTTCTTTTGGATAATGGGGCTGAAATTAATGCCGTAAACACACAAGGAAAAACCCCACTGATGTGTGCTATTGAAGCTAAAAATGAACATATTGTAGCATATCTTTTAGAACGTGGTGCTGATACCAATATCAAGGATAATAAAGGCAATACGGCTTTAACCTACGCTTACATTAATTCAGTAAAAGTAATTGGAGAGTTACGCAAGAAAATGAACGTTGAACAAACATACCAAATCGACAAAGATGCAATACCAAATCAGGAAAGCATAGTAAATTTGTATCAATTTATCTACAACATTATTCCGTATTTAGCAAATGAGGTTTTTACAGGAAATTTAGGTTTTGAACAGGTGAGTGATAAAAACTGGATTAAACGTATTGTTGCACAAAGCTATCAAATCTCTTTCAATTGGGATGGCTTTGAGGTGGATAATATCCAAAAAACATTTTTCAAAAATAAACCTTCTGTTTTGATGATTTTGTTTACTTTCCCAGAAACGAACGAGCCAGCTCTTGCAAAATATGCTTTGCTGACCATTGATCTTGAAAATAAATCTTTCGCCAACTATAATACGCTCGAAATTACAGGCATTGATAATTACATGATGATTGGAGGCGTTGGAATTATTTCGCAAACGCAAATTGATGATGAATTCTCTGATAATTTGTATGCTCACCTCAACTATGGTCCAGTACAATACGAAGCCAACCCAAAAATCTTTTTGCGTGATATGTTTACGCGTTTGAGCAATGACAACGAACAACTTTCTTTTTTGAAACACATTAAAGACGAAATTTAAAAACATAGAAGTATTAGCTTTTATTCTTACAGTGGGAAATTGCTAATTCTTGACGCATACAGGAAAAATACGTAATAACGTGAACTAAACTTTTTTGTATCTGTTGATGACTAGCAATGCCTCAACTGCGGATATAGCTATAGCCCTATGCTTCGTTCTTAACAATCACCATACTTGGGGCTTGTGTGGCAAACTTAACAAATATATTTTATGAAAAAAGCAGCAAAAATTTTATGCATTATCGCTATGATTATTGGATTAATTTGGGCGGTAGTAGGTTTTTTTGGGACTTGGATTGGAGGAGCAGTTGTAGGTGCTGTTCAAGAAACGGTTGAAAATTCTGAAAGTGCAAACGCAACTATGGAGAAAAGTGTAAGTATAATGCTTAGGCTTTTGGGTAGTTTTGTAGTTGTAATTATTGGTGGTGTGTTGGGTATTGTGGGTGCTAATAAAAAGCCATCATTAAATCCAATCATACTAGGAATTCTTACGTTTATGTGCGGATACCTATTATTCCCGCTAAGTAATTATCTTGCAGCGGCACTTTATCTTGCGGCAGGTTTACTGCTATTTTTGGCAGGTGTTACAACAAAACAAGTAGAAAACATAGATGACGAGCAACTGAGAAAGAAAAAACTAAGGTTGACTATAACAGGCATTGCTATGGCATTGGTGATAGCGGTGATAAGTCATTTTATTTTCAAAGATAGTTCGGAATTACAGCCTAACACATCAAACACTGTAGCTATTGAAAAACAGCAAGAGCAATCGGAAACAAGCGAAAATTTGGGCATCTGGGAGGTTGCATATTTTGTAGATGATTTTGGCGAACCAACAAAAGATGGATATATCCGAACTGAAATTAAAGGAACTTTTTCAAATGATCTGACTCAAAATTCTAAATTAGGAGTACGTTTTATAATTACAGATGCAGAAATTATTGATATGAAATTTTATCAGTATAATGGTAATAGTCCTACTGTTTTGTATGTTGAAACTTCTTATAGATTGCTTGTGAAAGACTCAAAAGAAAAGGTACATACATTAATGGCTTATCACAACCACGATAGGTTATCATTAACTCCTATGGAATCACTAAAACTGTACCAAATCTTATTGCAAGGAGGAGCTATCAAATTTAATATTGTAAGCTCGAATGATTTCAGTAATCGTGACACTGAATACAACTTTAGCATTGACAATGCTGATGGGTTTGAAAATGCAGTAATGAAATTGATTGATAGCAATGAAATTGACACAAGGCCTGCTATCTAAAAATACCGTTCAAACTGTAACTGAAGCTTTTCTTTAGAAATCTGGTAGGCGTAGGTTGTACCTATGCCATACTAGATAGCAACAAAAAAAATACATTTTAAGAAGTGATTCTTTCTGTAAAAGAACAATGTTATTACGCAATTTTTATCGCTTGGTAAAAATGCAAACAGGATTATTACACGAATAAATACAAATTTAACAACAAAATACAACTATGATATTAGGACCAGACTATGTTTACAAATGCCCAAATTGTGGCAGCTTTTTGAAAACTCCGAGTTTAATAAGTGGAAACACCTGGGGTGCGGAAATATTTTCGGACAGCAGGGTAATTGCTTCTGACACTATAGAATTTCCTTGCCTAACCAGGTGTAGCAAATGTGATACAATCTTTTGGTTAAGTAAATTAGAAGAAATTGGAACATTGGGATGGGACGAAGATGAAATTGTAAATCCAGATTGGGAAAAAGCAGATTGGGCTAGAAAGTTAACCGTGGAAGAATACTTTGAATCCCTTAACGAAGGACTTGCAGAAAATAAGGAAGATGAAATATTTATACGTCAACAAATTTGGTGGGGGTATAATGACAGGGTAAGAGAAGGCAATAAGCAATTTATTGATGTGAATGACGAATGCAAGTGGCTTGAAAACTGCAAAAAACTAATCCCGCTTCTTGACGAATCAGATATGCTACAAAACTATATGATTGCCGAATTAAAAAGAAACTTAGGCGACTTTACAGGTTGCCTCGAAAGAATTAATGCATTTGACAACGATGAAATAAACTGGACAAAAGAAAAATTTATTAGCGAATGTGAAAAAGAAAACAAATGGGTTGTAAAGTTGAATTAACGATATACCCCACTACTGCCCGACAAAATTGGGCAGTAGGATGTTAACCCTCAATAATTGAGCAAACAAACCCCATAGTAACTTACCACTTTAACAGCAAAATAAACACCATTATAATTTGCAAACTAGAAAAACTTTTGTAATTTTACAGAAATGTTTTATACTATGATGGGATTGAATTAAATATAATAATTAACAGATGGATTGGGAGCAACTCTGACAACAGATTAGTAAAACTATAGAAAAATAAAAAAAATATGTAAAAGAATGTATGTAAACTACAATAGTTGAAATCTGTGCTATTTTAATCTATATACTCAAATATTGCCGACACACAAAGAAGGATACACTGAAAGTTGACAAATAATTAAACCGAAAAAAAATGAAAAAATTAACTCGTGGTATAACTAAAGAATTTGCTGAAGCATTCAAACAAAGTAAACTATATGAGCTTTATAACGAACATAAAGATGAATTATTTATTGGCGTTAGGAATGATTATCTGAATTTATATTACAATTGTGATAGCATTGCCAAGATTGAATACAAAAAACCAGACAAAAAACTAGACAAGAAAATTGATTGCGAAATTGATAAGTATTATATAGACGGAAAACATTATAACAGCAAAGACAAAGAAAAACGATATAAAATTGAGCAGAAAGAAATCTTCAAACAATACGAAGTTATTAAAATGCACAGCAATTATAAAGCAACTCCAGAAAAAAAGGCTCAATCAAAATTAGTTCTCTTAAACAATGAAAATTCAGATTCTAATTGGTTTTGTATTGATGTTGAATATGTAATAGCATTTAATAATAAAGCAGAAAAAAATAAAGCAGATTTTAATGGACGATTTGATATTATCGCACTTTCCAAAATGAAACCGCATAAGGTTGCTTTGATAGAATTAAAATATGGCAGCGGTGCCATAGGAGGCACAAGTGGAATTTACAAACATGTTGAGGATTTTAGCAAATTTTGCGATAAAGGTTATTTTGAGGGACAATTAAAACAAGAAATTATTGAAATAGTAAAAAGTCAGAAAGAACTTGGAATAGCAGTACCATTTGAAACGCCCGAAGAGTCTGATATATTAAAGCCTGAATTTTTCTTCATTACATTAAACAATAATGCTGAAAAAGAAAAAGCAAGCACACCTATGCAAACAATGGCAGGCTACCTTTTCAATGACAAGCGTTGGGGCTGTAAAAAATTAACAACTAAAAATTCTGTTGAGAAAATGTTTGGTGATATCACAAAGAAAGACAATAATTTTTTTGCCACATTTTTATTTTCAAAAGCAACGCTTGAAAATATTGGCATTACTGACATAATTGATGGTGATTATGATGAAAGGATTGAACCTTTATGAAATTTAAAATCCACCGTGGCACAAAAGAAATAGGCGGTTCGTGTGTAGAAGTTTGGACTGAAAACACACGGATTTTGCTTGACTTTGGTATGCCATTAGTTGAAAGAGATGGAAAAGAATTTGATTTCAGCAAATTCAAAAAGTCAACCCCACAAGAATTAATTCAACACGGTGTTTTGCCTGATATTAAGGGGTTTTATAATGCAGCAGAAAGATTGATTGATGGTGTAATTATATCTCATCCGCATCAAGACCATTACGGTTTAAGTAATTTCATTGATAAAAATGTAAAGCATTTTTTGGGCGAAGCAACACATAAAATAATTGACCTGAATAGTATATTTACGCCACAGAAAATAATTATTCATAATGCTAACTACTTTGAAAAAGGAAAGGTTTTTCACATTGGAGACTTTTCAATTACCCCTTATTGGGCTGACCATTCGGCTTTTGATTCTTATTCATTTTTAGTTGAAGCCAATGGGAAAAGATTATTTTATTCGGGCGATTTTCGTGCACACGGAAGAAAAGAAAAAGCTTTTAAATGGTTTACGCATAATGCCTCTCAAAATGTAGATTATTTGCTACTTGAAGGCACTACCATTGGAAGAGAAAGCAAACCGTTTAAAACAGAAACAGAAATTGAGAATGAGTTAGTCGAAGTTTTTAAAGAGCAAAATAAAATCAATTTGATTTACACATCAGGTCAAAATATTGATAGAATTGTCTCCATTTTTAAGGCTTGTATAAGAACCAATAAAATTTTAGTCGTAGATGTGTATGTTGCAACGATTTTGAAAGAATTATCAAAATTTGCTAAAATCCCTTTCCCTTCAAAAGAGTTCGAAAATTTGAAAGTATTGTTTCCTTATCACACAAGCAAACGGTTGAAAAAAGAAGGACACGAACAGATTTTGTATCAATTCAAAAATTACAAAATTACTAAAGAAGAAATTAGCAAACAGGCTGACAAAATTGTAATGATTGTACGACCATCAATGCAAATAGATTTAGAAAACACACATAAAATTGAAGGTGGAAACCTCATATATTCAATGTGGGAAGGATATTTGAAAAAATCAGATACAAAGAAATTTGTTGACTATTTAACAAGCCGCAATTTCACTATATATAACATTCATACAAGCGGACACGCAGACACAGAAACATTAAAAAAGATGGTTGAAGCAATAAAACCAAAGAATATTGTTCCTATTCATACTTTTAGCGGAAGTGAATATGAAAAGACTTTTACAACACCAATAGTTGAAATGAACGATGGAGAAACGAAAGAAGTATAAAGTAATAACAACAGCACATAACTAAGCTACTTCAGGTCGGATTTGTAATCTGCCTCCGTGTGCGACATTAGTTATATTGCGTGTTAGCAAAAGTTTTTTCTTTCAGTTCTTGTAATCTTTTTTCAATTGTTGTGATTATTTCTTCTTTATTGGATTTTCCCTCAATATTTTCTGGCTTTCCAAAACACAAGGTAGAAGTGAAAGGCAATATTAAACCATCACCTTTTGGTAATGCTTTCCCCATTCCATACATAAAAACAGGCACAAACTTCACTAATGGACGTTCAAGTAAAACTAAAGCAATGCCTTTCTTTAAAGGTTGCATAACTTCAGGGTTACCTCTTGTACCTTCAGGGAAAATTATTAAAGAGTGTCCTTTGTCGAGTTCCTTTATCATTTGCCTTATCGGATTCTCACCCCCTTTTTCAGTCGCAGTTATTCGTTTAACTAAAAGAGTATTTATAAAATAATTACTTAACTTTTCTTGCAATTTGGTTTTCCCAAAATAGTCCATTGCTGCAACTGGCTTAACTTTATGAATTATTTTACGCGGTAAAGATGCCATAACAGCCATTGTATCTAAATGGCTATTGTGATTAGCTATTATAACAAACTGTTTCTCAGTGAGAAGAAAATTAGGGTTTTCGAATTTAACCCCAATAATAACTCTTAAAAAGGTTCTAATAATTACATTATACACAATTTGTAGTATAACCTTTTTCATTAGTACGCTATATAATAAACTAAATGAAAAAATACTGGAGCTGTGTACATAAGTGAATCTATTCTATCTAAAACACCTCCATGCCCTGGTATTAAATTCCCAGAATCTTTTACACCAATATCTCTTTTTATCGATGACATCACTACATCTCCAATAAAGCCTGTGAAAGCAATCATAAAACTTACGAATATTAATTCATATCCATTTAGTGGCGTTAAAAAACCTAGGCAATATCCAATAATAGTTGTGCTAATAACTCCTCCGATAAACCCTTCCCATGTTTTATTGGGACTAATCTTAGGAATAATTTTCTTTTTCCCAAACAGTTTACCCCATACAAATTGCATTACATCGTTAATTTCTGTCATGAAAACAACAAACAAAAGTAAGCCTCTACCTCCCGAATTAAAGTTTGGCAATTCAGGTAATGATAATAAATATGCGAGGTGGCTAATACCAAAAACTGTAAGCATGAGTAACCATTGCAACGAAGCCATTGATTTTATTATTCCATCAGTTTCGCCTTTTAAAACAAATCTAAATGGCAATAATAAAAACATAACAACTGGAATGAAAATTATAAAAGCACCATACCAGCCAATAAATGCTAAATAATATTGAATTGGTATTGATAAAAATGCCCAAAATATTGCTCTTCTATCTGACTCTCGAAATCCCATTAATGAGTAAAGTTCGCGAAATGCTACAAATGAAAGAAATGCAATCGCAACATATGATATTTTTGCGTTTACAATTGTCGCGAAAATAAATATACTCGCCATTATCCACCAAGATTTAGTTCTTGCTTTTAATTCTTGTAATTTAGCATCAGGTTTTAAAAGCCCAATTACATAAAATAACAAAGAAGCAAAAACTAATATTCCAATGATAATTGCTACAACAATTAACAATTCATTTTTCTGAAAATAATCAATCCTAAATATCTTTTCCATAATCTAATGCTCTTTTAATTCGTGTTATTGTACTTATAACCAAAAGTAAATTAATCAACATAAAAATATAAAATGTATAATTCGAGAAGTTAATTCCAATAAAGCTAATAATACCATAAATCCCTATAATAAGAGCTCTGTCACTTTTGCCCATAGGTCCATCGTATCTGCGTATATTAGATATAACTTTTCCCATAAAACCAGAAAACTCATTAATAATTCCAAGGCATAAAAAAATAACGATAAGATATATGTGCTCAGATTCAAACTTTAGAAGAGGGAAAAATATTAAAATATCAGATATTACATCCCCAATTTCATTTAGCACTTCACCTATTTTAGATTGTTGATTATAGGTTCTTGCCATCATTCCGTCTAAAGCATTAAGAGCCATTCGTATAAACAAACCAATAGGTAATGCAAGAAAGAAATATGTATTAAAATCAGCAAACCAGAAAAATATTCCAATACATAGCGATAATAAAATGGAAGAAATTGTTATCTGATTTGCACTTATATTCCATTTATGTAGAAGCTTTAGAATAGGGCTAAGTGCATTCTGAAATTTTGGTTTTATTTTATAAATTGAAATCATATGTCTATTTTTAATTTTTTTTTGCTAACGTTAGCAGTATGAAAAGTTGCCAATAGCGAGCGATTTCCTATCAATTTACACAAAAGTTAAAGCGAGCTACAACCTTTGAATAACCTCTTTCTCGACAATTTTTTATACCGCGTGTTAGCTGGTGTTTTTATTTCAATTTTAGATATTTAATCCGTTTAGTTTTAAAATCAGACTCTACTAAATTATTTGATTTTGTCAAATATTTAAGCTCATTTTCAACATCTCCTTTATTCTTATACACTAAACTCAAATTATAAAAAGTATCTGCTGATTTTCTTTTTGTAAGCTCTTTTAATAATAAATTCTCGGCTTCATCATTTTTATTCTGCTTCATTAATGATAAAGCAAGGTTATTTATATCAATCGAATTAGAATCTGAATATACTGTTATAACATTTCGAAAACAAATCTCTGCCAATTTATATTTTTTTTGTTTATAGTATTTTAGTCCTAAATTTTGTAATCCACCATAGGTCAAATCTGGAGAATAATAAACCGCATATTTTTCACCATTGTATCTTAAAACACTAAATTTCCAAATCGGATTTGTTTTTTCTCCATCGTAGTAAATCACCAATAATTGTGGATAGTCATTAAATCTCTCAAGCCAAGAATAGCTACGTTCCCAGAAAGTTCCAATAATTTTTAGTTCATTATTTTTAACTTCATAAAATTCTTCAATAATGTTTGCACCACCATCATAATATTTCAAAATATACTCACATATCCCATCATTGTTTAAATCCACTGATATTACATTGTCTTTATAAAATTTAAAATCGGTTTGGTATTCCCATGATTTCACCTTATCAAGTAAGTCGGATATATATGTTGAAGCACTATCACAATGATTATAATTTAATTCGATTTTGGGTGGAACAATCATTATTGATTCTTGTCCCTTCACAATAATACTACTAATTATAATCAAATTCAGTACTACAGATAATCTTTTCATTTTATTGTGATTTCTCTAATGTGTCTGTTTCGCTCCTAAAATAACTGCTAACATCAGTCTGTCTAAAAAAACCTCCGTGTAGTTTAATTTTGCTCAAATGTAAGACGTTTTAACGAACTTTCAAAATATACTAGAGATTTTTGCCTACCATGCTTGGGGTTTAGCCTATTATTGTCGGGTACAAACTAGGGGTATGGGGAGTAATCCTAAAATGCCTTGTTGTTTTGTTTCCATTTTACACTTTTTGGGGGTAAAGTTATGTCAGGACAAGACAGTCTGCCGTTGCAAAAGCTGATGCGAGGAAAGATCCTTGATATATCCGCTTCAACCCCAGTATTTTAACATGATGTTAGCAGTTGTTTTTTCAAAATTTAACAGAATCAATTTCTAGTGTCCAAGGTCTAAAAGAATCCATTTGAATAGTTTGTCCAATCTTTATCACTTTCGAGTATCTTTTATCTTTAACAATAGCCATTGAATCTGAGGCTTCATCGTATTCTTCCTCAACATATTCGTAATTAAAATTGCCTGTCTCAAAGTCATAATTCATATGATACATTAGTTCTGCATGTCCGCCAGAAGTTTCTGTAGACCTAAGTATCCAATTATTATTTTTGTGGATAAAACAATGGGAAAGATTCCATTTATCTCTACTTCCACCCCCAAATGAGGTACAAAGTTGATTTCCAGAAACATAAAGTCCTTGATATGGGTCTCCCATCATTCCTCCTTGCCCAGATGTTAAAATTAATTCATTTGCTTGACAATCTAGGGT
>JAAYPI010000083.1 GCA_012519885.1 Bacteroidales bacterium | reverse complement strand
CGCTTTATGGGGTAAGGGGATTTTGTGTCTGCGATGTTTCTGTTGTACAAGGAATATGTACAATAAAATGAATTTTGTCGTTTTGCAAGCAAAATCCCACTAAACCCTATAGGTTGCGGATTTGAGGATATTATATTGTCATAATCTCTTTCTCTTTAGCTAATACAGCATCATCAATCTTTTTTATAAACTTATCATGAATCTTTTGTATCTCAGCTTCTGCATCTTTAGCCATATCCTCTGCTAATCCATCTTTTACAGCTTTTTTTATCGCATCAATCACATCTCTACGAACATTACGGACACTAATCTTTGCCTCTTCGCCTTCTTGTTTCGACTGTTTTACTAACATTTTACGTCTTTCCTCTGTCAAAGGAGGAATGCCTAAACGAATCATTTCTCCATTATTTTCAGGAGTAATACCTACATCTGAATGCAAAATTGCTTTCTCAATCTCTTTTATTAACCCTTTCTCCCATGGTTGTATTGCAATAGTTCTTGCATCGGGGGTGGTTAATGTTGCAACATTACTCAATGGTACCATTGAACCATAATAATCGACTCTTACAGCGTCTAAAATACGGACATTTGCTTTGCCTGCACGTATATGTGCCAAAGCATCATCTAAAAACAGAAGGGTGGTTTCCATCTTCTCTATCGCTGCCGTTAAGTATTGTTTTGTTTCCATCTTTAAGTTATATTTACGTCGTTATACATATACTAATGTTCCAATTTTTTCTCCTAAAAGCACCTTTTTTAAGTTTCCAACAGTATCGATATCAAACACATAAATTGGCATTTTATTCTCCTTGCACATCGTAGTGGCAGTTAAATCCATAACTTTAAGGTTGCGATTATAAATCTCATCATACGAAATTTCATCAAATTTAACAGCATTTACGTCTTTCTCAGGATCTGCAGTATATATACCATCTACCCTTGTTCCTTTTAACATTACATCTGTCTCCATTTCTATTGCACGCAATGCCGAGGCAGTATCAGTAGTAAAAAAGGGATTTCCTGTACCAGCAGAAACAATTACCACCTCTCCTTTTTTTAAATAATCTATTGCCTTTTGTTTGCTATAATATTCCCCAATAGGCTCCATTCTAATAGCAGTAAGAACATGAGATACAACATTTATTGATTCTAATGCAGAAGCTAACGCTAAACTGTTAATAACGGTAGCCAGCATCCCCATTTGGTCTCCTTTTACTCTATCATAGCCTTTCGCAATGCCACTCATTCCTCTAAAAATATTTCCACCTCCAATTACAATGGCAACTTCCACTCCTAGATTAACAATCTCTTGAATCTGAAAAGCATAATCTTGTAATCGATTTTCATCTATCCCATACGGCTTATTCGCCATGAGCGATTCGCCACTTAATTTTAATAATATACGTTTATACACCATTGCCTAAAAATTTTACGAACAAAGATACATTATTTTTTTATACTAAAAAAAGGAACAAGCATAATACTCATTCCTTTCCTTATTCTATCCTAATTCAGAAGTCTATTCTACCGTTTCTGTTGGCGTTTCTTGTTCTGTAACAACCTCTTCTTTTGGGGCTTTTACAGTTGCTACTTTTTCTGCAACAGCTTTTGTCTTTTTACCTGCTCTACGCGTTTTAGAAGATTTCTTGGCAACTTTATCTTTCAACATATTTTCGTTGTAATCAACCAATTCAATAATACACATTTGAGCTGCATCTCCTAATCGAAAACCTGTCTTTAGTATACGAGTATATCCACCTGGTCTATCTGCTACTTTTTGAGAAACCTCTGCAAATAACATCGTTACAGCATTTTTATCTTGTAATTGGGCAAACACATTCCTTCTTGAGTGCGTTGTATCTTCTTTTGATTTAGTAATCATGGGTTCAACAAATTTACGCAATTCCTTTGCTTTTGCCAATGTCGTACTAATGCGTTTATGTTTGATTAGCGAAACTGCCATGTTAGACAACATAGCATCTCTATGTGCCGTTTTTCTACCTAAATGATTAAATTTCTTATTATGTCTCATTTCGTTTTACTCTTTATCTAATTTATACTTCGTAATATCCATGCCAAATGAAAGATTTAAACTCAACAATTTAGCATCAAGTTCAGCCAATGATTTTTTACCAAAATTTCTAAACTTCAATAAATCATTACGATTGAACGAAACCAATTCAGCTAATGTTTCAACATCTGCTGCTTTTAAACAATTCAAAGCTCTTACAGATAAATCCAAATCAGTTAATTTAGTTTTTAACAATTGACGCATATGAAGAGCCTCTTCATCAAATTCTTCTACACTATCACTATCAGAAATATCCAAAGTGATTTTTTCATCAGAAAATAGCATAAAATGATGAATTAAGATTCTTGCAGCTTCTTTAAGAGCATCTTTTGGATGTATTGAACCATCTGTATCTATTTCAAATACTAGTTTCTCATAATCAGTTTTTTGTTCAACACGATAATTTTCCACTACATATTTTACATTTACAATAGGAGTATAAATAGCATCAATAGGAATTACACCAAGTTCTTGGCTGGGTAATTTATTTTCTTCAGATGGTACATATCCTCTTCCTTTGTTAATAGTAAGCTCAATGTGAAAACTACTTTTTGCATCCATCGTGCATAAAACTAGTTCTGGATTTAACACTTCAAAACCAGTTAGATACTTGCCTATATCACCAGCCTTAAACACTTCGGTCTTTTCAACATTAATTATAACTTTTTCGCTATCAACCCCCTCAACCAGCTGTTTAAAACGAACTTGTTTAAGAGCCAGAATAATGTTTGTAACATCTTCGATAACTCCTGGAATTGTTGCAAATTCATGCTCTACACCATCAATTTTAAATGATGTAATAGCAAATCCATCCAATGAAGACAATAGAATCCGTCTTAAAGCATTACCAATCGTAATACCAAATCCGGGCTCTAAAGGTCTGAATTCAAACTTTCCATGGAATGAATCAGCTTCTAACATAATTACTTTTTCGGGTTTTTGAAACGCTAATATAGGCATAATATTATTTTGAGTAAAGTTCTACAATTAGTTGCTCTTTAATGTTTTCAGGTATATCTACTCTTTCTGGCATATGCAAAAACTTACCAGACATAGAAGACTGTTCCCATTCTAACCAACTATATTTTCCATGATTAAAACCTGACAATGCATTTGATATAACTTCCAACGATTTAGATTTTTCGCGAACACCCACTACATCACCAGCTTTTACTTGATAAGATGGTATATTTACGACTTTCCCATTAACAACAATATGCTTGTGTCCAACCAACTGACGAGCACCAGAACGTGTTGGTGATAACCCCAAACGATACACTACATTGTCTAATCTTGATTCTAATAACTGTAACAAAATCTCACCTGTAATACCTTTGGTTCTGTTTGCTTTATCAAAAACATTTGCAAATTGTTTTTCCAACACACCGTAGGTGTATTTAGCTTTTTGTTTTTCCTTTAACTGAATGCCATATTCAGAAGTTTTTCTTCTTCTAGTATTACCATGTTGTCCTGGAGGAAAATTTCTTCTTGACAATACTTTATCTGGTCCGAAAATAGGTTCTCCGAACTTACGTGCTATTTTTGATTTTGGTCCTATGTATCTAGCCATTTGTTTTTATTTTTATGAATTTAAACGAAGACTTTTCGTTTTGATTTTGTTGCCGCGATTACAGAGAGGGTTAAATAATGTAATTCATCACAAAAAGAAAACGAATCTGTCAAGATTATTTTTATACTCTTCTCTTTTTAGGGGGACGACAACCATTATGAGGTAATGGCGTTACATCTACAATTTCTGTAACCTCTATCCCTGCTCCATGAATTGTTCTTATAGCCGACTCACGACCATTTCCAGGTCCTTTAACATAAGCTTTCACCTTTCTTAACCCCAAATCAAATGCAACTTTCGCACAATCTTGTGCAGCCATTTGTGCTGCATATGGGGTATTTTTTTTAGAGCCTCTAAAACCCATCTTACCTGCAGATGACCATGATATTACTTGACCATCAGAATTTGTCAACGTTACAATAACATTATTAAACGATGATGAGATGTGTGCTTGGCCATTTGCATCTACTTTTACTACTCTTTTTTTGGTAGTAGCTGTTTTTTTTGCCATATCTTGTTAGTATATTTATGCTTATTTACTCAGATTAATTATTTAGTTGCTTTCTTCTTATTGGCAACTGTTTTTTTCTTACCCTTACGTGTACGTGCATTGTTTTTTGTACTTTGGCCTCTCAATGGTAAACCAATACGGTGACGAATTCCCCTGTAACAACCAATGTCCATCAATCGTTTGATGTTAAGCTGTACTTCAGAACGCAAATCGCCCTCCACTTTAAACTTTGCACTAATAATGTCTCTGATTTTAGAAGCTTGTTCGTCTGTCCAGTCTTTTACTTTAATGTCTCTGTCAACACCAGCCTCTTCCAAAATTTTATTAGCACTACTTCTACCTACTCCGTAGATATAGGTTAAACCTATTTCACCTCTCTTATTCTGAGGCAAATCTACTCCGACTATTCTTATCGCCATAATAAACTTTTATATTTGTTTTTAATTATCCTTGACGTTGTTTACACTTTGGATTTTTTTTATTAATCACATAAAGACGTCCCTTTCTCCTTACAATCTTAC
The DNA here is from genome assembly GCA_012519885.1 of Bacteroidales bacterium. GTDB lineage: Bacteria > Bacteroidota > Bacteroidia > Bacteroidales > Paludibacteraceae > JAAYPI01. The sequence goes on along the minus strand of JAAYPI010000083.1, from coordinate 13,685 downwards.
ATTCAGGAGTACGCTTTTTTAACGATGCTCTTACTTTCATTATTCTTATATTTAATATTTATTTGTACCTAAAAGAAATCCTTCCTTTTGTTAAATCATACGGTGACATTTCCACACGCACTTTATCCCCAGGTAAAATCTTAATATAATGCATACGCATTTTACCAGAAATATGTGCTGTTATTTCATGTCCATTTTCTAACTCTACACGAAACATCGCATTTGACAATGCTTCAATTATTGTTCCGTCTTGCTCTATTGCAGCTTGTTTTGCCATGAAATAAATTACTAATTTAATACTTCTTCAATATAATCAAACGTTGAGAGTATGTCAGCTCTCCCTTTTTTAATAGCTACAGTATGCTCAAAATGTGCTGAGGGTAACCCATCTACAGTTACAGTAGTCCAACCATCTCGTTTAAATGCAATCTCTTTTTTTCCTAAATTAATCATTGGTTCAATTGCGATTACCATCCCTTCTTTTAGAACAATGCCTTGACCTCTTTTCCCAAAATTTGGAACTTCTGGAGATTCATGTAAATGCTTACCTATACCATGACCAACCATTTCACGCACTACAGAATATCCATTCTTTTCACAATACTCTTGAACCGAATTTCCTATATCCCCAATTCTTTTCCCATGTATCGCTTGTTCGATTCCTTTATACAAAGCTTCTTTTGTAACTTTTAACAAACTCTTAACGTTATTATCAACTTCACCAACTAAAAACGTATACGCTGAATCTCCATAAAATCCATTCTTACAAACTCCACAATCCACAGAAACAATATCTCCTTCTTGTAGCATATAATCAGAAGGAATACCATGTACTACCTGTTCATTTACAGAAACACACAAAGTATTAGGAAATCCACTATATCCTTTAAATGCAGGCAAAGCTCCATTTTTCCGTATAAATGCTTCTGCTATAGCATCCAACTCAAGTGTTTTTATCCCTACTCGAATATTTTTAGCTACTTCTGCCAGCGTTCTACTCACTAATAGATTGCTTTCTCGCATCAGCTCTATTTCATCATGTGTTTTTAAATATATCATCAAACAACGTTGTTTCAACAAACCAGTGCTAGTAAGCAGCTATTGATCCTGTTCTTCCTTTAATTTTACCGTTTTTCATCAAACCATCATAATGCCTCATCAACAAATGGCTCTCTATCTGTTGTAAAGTATCTAATACAACGCCTACCAAAATGAGTAATGACGTTCCACCAAAAAATTGTGCAAAAGAAAAACTAATCCCTAACAAGCCAGCAAAAGCAGGCAGAATCGCAACAATTGCTAAGAAAAAAGACCCAGGCAAAGTAATACGAGACATAACAGAATCTAAATATTCTGCTGTTTTTTTACCTGGTTTAATACCAGGAATAAATCCATTATTACGTTTCATGTCTTCTGCCATTTGAGTAGGATTAATCGTTACAGCAGTATAAAAATAAGTAAATGCAATAATCATAAGAGCAAATACTAAATTATACCAAAAACTTGTATGATCCATAAATGCTTGTGCAAAAGCACTGACATTTCCATCTGTAGCAAATAGTCCTGACAACGATGCAGGCACAAACATAATTGCTTGTGCAAAAATGATTGGCATCACACCAGCGGCATTAACTTTTAACGGAATATACTGACGAACGCCCCCATATTGTTGATTTCCAACCACACGCTTTGCATACTGTACGGGTATCTTTCTAGTTCCCTGTACAAGTAAAATACTTGCAGCAATAACAACTAATAAAAAGACTATCTCTAATAAAAACATTACTAAACCACCAGAAGCATCATTTAATCGAGAAGAAAATTCGCCTATTATAGCTCCTGGAAACTTCGCAATAATCCCAACTAAAATAATAAATGAAATACCATTTCCTAAACCTTTTTCTGTTATTCGTTCTCCTAGCCATAGAACGAACATACTTCCTGCAGCTAAAATAATAACAGAAGAAACTATGAAATACCAACCCTCAGGAAACACATTTCCCATTTGCATTTTAAGATTTCCTAAGTAAGCAGGACCTTGTACTAAAAGAATACCAACGGTTAAATAACGTGTAATTTGGTTCATTTTCTTTCTTCCACTCTCTCCCTCTCTTTGTAATTTTTGGAAATAAGGGAAAGCCATGCCAAGTAACTGCACTACGATAGAAGCAGAAATATAAGGCATGATACCCAATGCAAATACAGAGGCATTTGAAAAAGCTCCACCTGAAAACATATCAAGCAACATCATCAAACCACCTTCGGTTTGTTGACTTAGTGCAGATAAAGCATTCACATCAACACCTGGTAAAGCTACATATGAACCAAAACGATAGATTACCACTAACAAAAAGGTTAGTAGTAATCTAGATTTTAATTCTTCAATCTTTAAAATATTTTTAATTGTCTCTATGAACCTTTTCATGTTCTTACATTTTAATTACAGAGCCACCAGCTTTTTCAATAGCTTCAATTGCAGATTTTGAGAAAGCATGAGCAGTTACCTCAATTTTTGCTGTTAAAACACCGTTACCTAAAATCTTAACATTGTGTTTACGTGCAATAAAGCCCGCTTCTAACAACTCTGCTATACCTATTTTTTCTAACTTCTTTTCTTCAGCTAATTGTTGCAACGTTGCTAAATTAATAGCTTTATATTCAATTCTATTTACATTGTTAAAGCCAAATTTTGGTAAGCGACGTTGAATAGGCATCTGACCTCCTTCAAACCCGACTTTTTTAGAATATCCAGAACGAGACTTTGCTCCCTTATGACCTCTAGTAGATGTACCACCCAAGCCTGAACCTGAACCACGTCCAACTCTTTTACAGGTTTTAACAGAACCTCCTGCAGGTTTTAAATTACTCAAATTCATTGTTATACAGTTTTTTATGTTGTTGATAAAGGATTATTATTCCTCCACAACCACCAAGTGCTTAACTTTATTAATCATTCCTAATATTTGCGGTGTAGCTTCATGCTCAACCACTCTATTCATTTTTTTTAATCCCAAAGCATCCAATGTCAATTTTTGAACTTTTGGACATTTAATTCTACTTTTTACTTGCTTTACTTTTATAGTTGCCATAGTGTTTGTGATTATTAACCTTTAAAAACCTTTTCTATTGAAATACCTCTATTTTGTGCAACAGTATAAGCATCTCTAAGCTCAGTTAATGCTGCAATTGTAGCTTTCACAAGGTTGTGAGGATTTGATGAGCCTTTTGATTTTGCAAGAACGTCTGTTACACCAACACTCTCTAATACAGCACGCATAGCACCACCTGCTACTACCCCTGTACCTGTTGATGCTGGTTTAAGAAATACCTCAGCTCCACCAAATTTAGCAAATTGTTCATGAGGTATTGTCCCCTTTAAAACAGGAACTTTTACCAAATTCTTTTTAGCAGATTCTACTCCTTTTGCAATAGCAGTAGTTACTTCATTTGCTTTACCTAATCCCCAACCAACTATACCATCTTCATTTCCTACAACTACGATAGCTGAAAATGTAAACGTACGACCACCTTTTGTAACTTTTGTAACGCGATTAATAGCTATAAGTCTATCTTTCAATTCGATGTCGTTTGTTGTTTTAACTATATTATTTTTTCCTGCCATATTATTTAAAATTTAAGCCCACTTTTACGAGCAGCTTCTGCTAATTCTTTAATTCTACCGTGATATAAAAACCCATTTCTATCAAAAACAACTGTTTCAATATTCGCTTCCTTAGCTTTTTTTGCAATAACTTCACCCACTTTAGTCGATTTTTCTGTTTTTGTCATTTTCTCTTTAATATCAAGAGAAGAAGCAGAAACTATGGTTTTTCCAGATCCCTCGATTGCTGTATCATCAATAATTTGCACATAAATTTGTGAATTACTTTTAAAAACAGACATACGAGGTTTTGTAGCAGTGCCGGAAATTTTTCCTCTTACACTAGCTTTGATTTTTAATCTTCTTGCTATTTTTTCTGTCATGATTGTTTCCTTTTAAAATTACTTAGCACCTGCTGATTTACCAGCCTTTCTGCGAATTTGTTCACCTGCAAACTTAACACCTTTTCCTTTATAAGGTTCAGGTTTACGGAATGAACGTATTTTTGCACATACCTGACCTATCAATTGTTTGTCACATGACTCTAATATAACGATAGGGGTTTGGTTTCTCTCACTTTTAGTTTCCACTTTTATTTCATTTGGAAGCTTTAGAAAGATTCCGTGAGTATAACCTAATGAAAATTCAAGTATTTGACCATTATTAGAAACACGATATCCCACACCAACTAATTCTAGTGTTTGTTTATATCCTTCTGAGACACCTATTACCATATTATTAAGCAAAGAACGATACAATCCATGCATAGCTCTATTTTCTTTGTCATCATTAGGTCTAGCAACGGTTACTACTCCGTTATCTATGGCAACCATAATATTTGGATGAACAGTTTGTTGAAGTTCCCCTTTAGGACCTTTTACAGTTACAACATTATTTGCAAAAGTAACAGTTACCCCTTTGGGTAATGTTATCGGTAATTTTCCTATTCTAGACATTGTTAATCCTCCTCAAATTAAATTAATACACATAACATAAAACTTCTCCACCAACATTCATTTCACGAGCTTCCTTGTCTGTCATAACTCCCTTTGAAGTAGAAATAATTGCAATGCCTAAACCATTTAAAACTCTTGGCAAATCAGTATGTCCAACATACTTACGTAAACCAGGCGTTGAAACTCTGATAAGTTTCTTTATTGCGTTTACCTTATTAACTGAGTCATATTTCAAAGCAATTTTAATAGTACCTTGATGACCTGTTTCTTCGAACTTATAATTCAAGATATAGCCTTTATCCAACAATATCTTGGTAAGCTCTTTTTTTAAATTCGACGCGGGGATTTCTACTACTCTGTGATTTGCTTTAATCGCATTTCTTAACCGTGTCAAATAATCTGCAATTGGATCTGTCATATTTTATTAAAGTTAAATTAATCCGGACCGTCCGGACAATATTTAAAAATTGAAATTAGTTATTCGTTTATTAATTACCAACTTGCCTTACGTACACCTGGTATTAAACCTTTTGATGCCATTTCGCGAAATTGGATACGAGAAATACCAAATATTCTCATATATCCTTTTGGTCTTCCAGTAATTTTGCAACGATTGTGTAATCTTACTGGAGAAGCATTTTTTGGTATACTTTGTAATGCTTCATAATCGCCATCAGCTTTCAATTGTGTTCTTTTTTCAGCATATTTAGCTACCATCTTCGCTCTTTTTACCTCGCGAGCTTTCATTGATTCTTTTGCCATATTCTAGTATTTTTGCTCAATTATTTTTTAAAAGGTAATCCAAATTCTTTTAGTAATGCATACGCTTCCTCATCTGTTTTTGCAGATGTTACAAAGGTAATATTCATTCCCAATATTTTATTGATTGAATCAATATTTATTTCAGGAAAAATAATTTGTTCTTGGATACCTAGCGTATAATTACCCCTTCCATCAAGTTTACTATCAATACCTTTAAAATCACGTATACGAGGTAAAGCTACACGAACAAGTCTTTCGAGAAATTCATACATTTTTTCTCTTCTTAAAGTTACCCTAACACCAATAGGCATTTTTTTTCTTAATTTAAAATTAGAAATATCCTTTTTTGAATAGGTAGCTATAGCTTTTTGACCAGCAATAGCAGTCATTTCATTAATTGCAATTTCAATAATTTTTTTATCAGCTACGGCTATACCTAAACCTTGATTCAAAACTATTTTTTCAAGAACTGGAACCTGCATTGCAGATTTGTATCCAAACTCTTTCTTTAAAGCAGGAGCAATACGCTCTGTATACTCTTTTTTAAGACTTGCTTTGTTACTCATTATTTAATTTCCTCCCCAGTTTTTTTAGCGTAACGTACCAATTTACCATCAACTTGTTTGCGTCCTACTCGTGTAGGTTTATCTCCTTTTACAGTAGGATTTAAGTTTGAAATATGGATAGACGCCTCTTTTTTAACAATACCACCTTGTGGATTTTTTGCATTTGGTTTAGTGTGCTTAGACACCATATTAACACCTTCTACGATAGCTCTTTGTTCTTTTACCAAAACCTCAAGCACACGAGCGACTGTACCCTTGTCATCACCTGCATTTACGTAAACGGTGTCTCCTTTTTTTATGTGTAATTTAGTCATTTTGTATATTGTTCAAAGGGTTATAAAACTTCTGGTGCAAGCGATACAATTTTCATATTTGCTGTACGCAATTCACGTGCTACGGGACCAAATATACGACTACCTCTCATTTCACCAGCAGCATTTAACAACACACATGCGTTGTCATCAAAACGGATATAAGACCCGTCGGCTCTACGTACTTCTTTTTTGGTACGTACAATGATTGCTTTAGAAACAGCACCTTTTTTTACATCACTTGATGGAATTACAGATTTTACCGCTACAACAATAACATCTCCAAGTGTAGCATATCTTTTACCTGTTCCTCCTAATACTCGGATACAAAGAACTTCTTTTGCACCGCTATTGTCTGCGACATTCAGTCTACTTTCTTGTTGTATCATGTTATTTTGCTCTTTCGATTATTTCTACTAATCTCCATCTTTTAAGCTTGCTTAAAGGACGAGTTTCCATAATTTTTACTGTATCACCAATTGTACACTCATTTTTTTCATCATGAGCATGGTATTTTTTTGTTTTATTCACGAACTTACCGTAAATAGGATGCTTTTCTTTCCACTTGATAGCAACAGTAATGGTTTTATCCATTTTATTGCTAAAAACCACGCCCTGTCTTTCTTTTCTTAAATTTCTCATATCAGGTCAAGTTTAATTTTGTTTCATTTCTCTTGCACGTAGTTCTGTGTTCAGACGAGCAATTGTTTTACGGACTTCTTTAATTTGATTTGGATTATCTAATGGAGAAATACTATGATTCAATTTTAATTGAGATAATTTTTCTTTTTCGCCATCAATTCTTTCGATAATCTCTTGGTTGGATAATTCCTTTACTTCAGCTATTTTCATACCTCATTATGCATTAGGAGATTCATAATCATAATCACGTCTAGTAACAAATTTGGTAGTTACTGGCAATTTTTGTGCTGCTAAGCGTAATGCTTCTTTAGCAATTTCGAAAGGAACACCTTCCACTTCAATAATTACACGACCAGGTGTAATCGGGGCAACAAAACCCTCAGGGGCTCCTTTCCCTTTACCCATACGCACCTCAGCAGGTTTTTTAGTTATTGGTTTATCTGGAAAAATACGTATCCAAATTTGACCTTGTCTCTGCATATAGCGCGTAACTGCAATACGAGCAGCTTCTATTTGCCTTCCTGTAATCCATTTGGATTCTAAAGACTTTATTCCGAAAGATCCGAATGCCAGCTGATTGCCACGTTGGGCATTACCCTTCATACGGCCTTTTTGCTGTCTTCTGAACTTTGTTTTTTTAGGTTGTAACATGTTTCCTTATGTAAAATTCGTTAACAGATTATTTTTTTCTTTTTTTAAAACCTTTGCCTGCGTTTTCAGATCGATTGGCATTTCCAAATTGAGGACGAGCACCTTCTTTTTGGGTTGCAAATTGCGGTGTCAAATCTTTTTTACCATATATTTCGCCACGACAAATCCACACTTTAACGCCAATTATACCTACTTTTGTTAAAGCTTCAGCATGTGCATAGTCAATATCTGCTCTAAAAGTATGTAAAGGAGTTCTACCTTCTTTATACATTTCCGAACGAGCCATCTCTGCACCATTTAAACGACCAGAAACCATTATCTTAATTCCCTCTGCTCCTGCACGCATAGTTGATGCAATTGCCATTTTAACTGCTCTTCTATAGGCGATTTTACCCTCTATTTGACGAGCAACATTATTTGCAACAATCACTGCATCTACCTCTGGTTTTTTGATCTCAAAAATATTGATTTGAACATCTTTATCAGTAATTTTTTTAAGCTCTTCTTTGAGTTTATCAACCTCTTGACCACCTTTACCAATTATGATACCAGGACGAGCTGTACATACTGTAATAGTGATGAGTTTTAGTGTGCGTTCAATAATGATACGAGAAACACTAGCCTTAGCTAAGCGAGCTTCTAAATATTTTCTAAGTTTAAAATCTTCTAAAATTGTATCACCATAGTTATTTCCACCATACCAATTAGAATCCCAACCTTTGATGATTCCTAAACGGTTACTTATTGGATTTACTTTTTGTCCCATCTACTATTAATTTTTTGTATCGTTAGTATTTACAGTGTCTACATAAATGGTTACATGGTTCGAGCGTTTACGAATTCTGTATCCTCTACCTTGCGGAGCTGGACGAAGTCTTTTAAGCATTCTACCTGAATCCACATGTATGCGACTAACTATTAAGTTAGCATCTTCTGCTTTTTGTTCTGTTTTTTGTTCCCAATTAGAAATTGCAGAGCGAAGAAGTTTTTCTAAACGACCGGCAGCTTCTTTGGTGGAAAATTTTAACAGTCCAAGCGCTTTGTGCACTTCCACGCCTCTTATCATATCTGCAACTAAACGCATTTTACGTGGAGACGTAGGCACATTATTTAGCTTTGCGAAATAAAGACCCTTTAAAGCTTCTTTATTTTCTTCTGCTGATATTTTTTTTCTAGCACCCATTTTTATACTTATTATTTATTCCTAATTTATATTCAACGGTTATTTCTTTTTATTTCCACCATGACCTCTAAAATTACGAGTTGGCGAAAATTCTCCTAGTTTATGTCCTACCATATTTTCGGTAACATACACTGGAATAAATTTATTTCCGTTGTGTACAGCAATTGTATGACCAACAAAGTCTGGAGATATCATAGATGCTCTTGACCATGTTTTGATCACATTCTTTTTGTTAGCCTCGTTTAAGGCAGTCACTTTTTTATCAAGTTTAGCGTTGATAAATGGACCTTTTTTTAATGAACGACTCATATTATTATACTTCTCTTAAATTAATCAAATTACTTTTTCTTTCTCTCGATGATATATTTACTTGAAGCTTTTTTTGGAGCACGTGTTTTATACCCTTTAGCTAACAAACCTTTACGTGATCTTGGATGACCTCCAGAAGCACGACCTTCACCACCACCCATTGGGTGATCCACAGGATTCATGACAACGCCACGAACTCTTGGTCGTCTACCTAACCATCTTGAACGACCTGCTTTACCTGAACGTTCCAAAGCATGATCTGAATTTCCTACTGTTCCGATTGTGGCTTTGCATGTGCAAAGTATCATACGGGTTTCACCAGAAGGCAATTTAACAATTGCATATTTACCTTCTCTCGAAGTCAACTGTGCAAAAGTTCCCGCAGAGCGAACCAAAGCAGCTCCTTGGCCAGGATTCAATTCAATGTTGTGTACAATTGTTCCAAGAGGAATATTTTGTAAAGGCAATGCATTCCCAATTTCTGGTGCAGCATCCACTCCTGACAAAACTGTTTGACCTACTTCTAGACCATTAGGTGCGATAATATAACGTTTTTCTCCATCTGCGTAAAATAGCAATGCGATACGTGCCGAACGATTTGGATCGTATTCAATTGTTTTAACTACAGCTGGAACACCGTCTTTTTCTCTTTTAAAATCAATTACTCTAAATTTTCTCTTGCTTCCACCGCCAATATAGCGCATGGTCATTTTACCTTGATTGTTTCGTCCACCTGATTTATTGGTACCAAACACAAGAGATTTTTCTGGAGCATTTGCAGTAATTGTGTCAAATGTTCCAATAATTTTATGTCTCTGCCCCGGTGTTATGGGGTTTAATTTACGTACAGCCATTTTCTTTTATTAAATGTTGCTATAATAATCTATTGTATCACCTTCTTTTAATGTAACTATCGCTTTCTTAAAGTCTGATGTTCTTCCAGCAATAACACCACTTTTTGTAAAGCGTGATTTTGCTTTCCCGCTATAATTCATGGTATTAACTGATTCTACTGTTACATTATATGTTTTCTCAATCGCTTGGCTAATTTGAATTTTATTAGCATCTTTATTTACTTTAAAAGCATAGCGATTAAGCTTATCAGTAAGCTTAGTTGCTTTTTCTGTTACTATGGGTTTGATAATAATTTCCATAAAACGTTCTCCTATGCATTAAAGTTTTTAACAAGATTCTCTACTGATCTCTCTGTAAGCATTAAATACTGAGCATCTAGTATTTTATAAGTGTTTAATTCTGAAAGAATTATCACTTTTGACTTTTCTAAATTACGAGCCGACAAATATACACTTTTATTTGGTTCTGGTAAAACTAAAAGTGATTTTTTCTCATTAACATTCAATTTTTTTGTTAAAGCGACATAATCTTTTGTTTTTGGTGCCACAAAAGAGAAATCTTCTAGCACGATTAACTGTTGGTTCTTCACTTTATATGAAAGTGCAGATTTACGTGCTAACTGTTTAACTTTTTTGTTAATTTTAAAGCTGTAATCTCGTGGAGTTGGTCCAAAAATGCGACCTCCACCGACGCGAACAGGAGATTTAACATCACCAGGACGAGCACCACCGCCTCCTTTTTGTTTACCTAATTTGCGCGTACTACCAGCAACTTCACTTCTACCTTTGGTTTTGTGGGTTCCTTGGCGTTTATTAGCCATATGTTGTTTTACGTCCAAATAAATGGCGTGGTCATTTGGCTCAATTCCGAAGATTGTATCATCTAACGAAATTTTTCTTCCGGTATCTTTACCTTCTATATTATAAATACTTAGTTCCATTATTTATTTACAATTACGATTGAACCTTTTGCTCCTGGTACAGATCCTTTCACTAAGATTAGATTATTTTCAGGAATCACTTTTAACACTTCTAGGTTTTGAACCGTTACACGATTACCACCCATACGTCCGCCCATACGCATACCTTTGAACACTTTTGCAGGATAAGAACAAGCTCCTACCGAACCTGGTGCTCTTAAACGATTATGTTGTCCGTGCGTTGACTGACCCACTCCGCCGAAATTATGGCGTTTTACTACTCCTTGGAAACCTTTCCCTTTTGATGTTCCAATAACATCAGCCCATTCAGTGCCATTAAACATATCCACTGTAAAGACATCTCCTAATTTGACATCATTTCCAAGTCCCTTGAACTCAACCAAGTGTCTTTGTGGAGTAACGTTTGCTTTTGCAAAATGACCTTTTTCAGGTTTGTTAGTAGCTTTTTCTTTTTTCTCAGAAAAACCTACCTGTACAGCCTCATAACCATCATTTTCAAGCGTTTTGATTTGCGTAACTACACAAGGACCAGCTTCAATAACAGTGCATGGAACATTTTTTCCATCGGCACTGAAAACGGAAGTCATTCCGATTTTTTTTCCTATTAATCCTGGCATTTCAATTTAATTAATTATTATTTACTATTTATGTTTGATTATCTACAAATCAAACTTTGATTTCTACTTCTACTCCACTTGGTAACTCTAATTTCATTAAAGCATCTACTGTCTTAGACGTAGAGCTATAAATATCAATTAGTCTTTTGTATGCACACAATTGAAATTGCTCTCTCGATTTTTTATTCACAAAAGTAGCACGATTCACTGTAAAGATTCGTTTATGAGTAGGCAGTGGAATTGGACCACTCACAATTGCTCCAGTAGCTTTTACTGCTTTTACGATTTTCTCTGCCGATTTATCGACTAAGCTGTAATCGTATGATTTAAGTTTGATTCTAATTTTTTGACTCATCGTCTTTTATTTTAATTAAGTTATTTAAAAAAGGTATTGATTAAGAATCATTTGCTAATCAACACCTTATTATTTCTTATAATAATTCTACTTTTCCTTTTGCTTCTGTAACTACGGCTTTAGCGATAGAAGATGAAACCTCAGCATAATGAGAAAATTCCATTGTAGAAGTTGCTCTACCTGATGAAATCGTACGTAAAGATGTTACATATCCAAAAGTTTCAGCTAAAGGCACTTTTGCTTTTACAATACGAGCCCCAGTACGGCTTGAGTCCATTCCTTCTACTTGACCACGACGTTTGTTTAAGTCTCCAATTACATCTCCCATACTTTCTTCTGGAGTAATAACTTCCATTTTCATGATTGGTTCAAGTAATACAGGTTTTGCTTTGGCACACGCATTTTTAAATGCTAACTGAGCACAAATTTCGAAAGATAATTGGTCAGAGTCTACTGCGTGATAAGAACCATCGACAACAACAACCTTTAATTTATCTACTGGATAGCCAGCTAACACTCCGTTACGCATAGCCGCTTTGAATCCTTTTTGGATAGAAGGGATAAATTCTTTTGGGATGTTTCCACCTTTTACTTCGTCGATAAATTGTAAATCTCCTTCGAAGTTATCGTCAACAGGACCAACTTTAAGCATCATATCAGCAAATTTACCACGACCACCTGATTGTTTTTTATACACTTCTCGTAGCTCAACGGTTTGAGTTATTGCTTCTTTATAAGACACTTGCGGTTTACCTTGATTACACTCTACTTTGAATTCACGTTTAAGACGGTCAACAATGATTTCTAAATGAAGTTCACCCATACCACTAATGATAGTTTGACCTGATTGCTCGTCTGTTTTCACAGTGAAAGTAGGATCTTCTTCAGCCAATTTAGACAATCCATTTCCTAATTTATCAATATCTTTTTGGGTTTTAGGCTCAATAGCAATACCGATTACTGGTGCGGGGAAGTCCATTGACTCAAGTGTCATTTGATTATTCTCGTCGCACAAGGTATCACCAGTACGAATATCCTTAAAACCAACACCTGCACCTATATCTCCAGCTGAAATTACATCAACAGGATTTTGTTTGTTAGAGTGCATTTGAAAAATACGTGAAATACGTTCTTTCTTTCCAGAACGTGTGTTGTATACATACGAACCTGCATCAATTTTACCTGAATACACGCGGAAGAAACACAAACGACCTACGTATGGATCGGTAGCAATTTTAAATGCTAAAGCACAAAGAGGTTCTTTTGCATCAGGATGCCTTACTACTTGTTTTTCAGCATCATTTACATCTTGTCCGATAATTTCGGGAGTATCTAATGGGCTTGGTAAGTATGCACAAACAGCATCAAGCATAGTTTGAATACCTTTATTTTTGAAAGAAGACCCGCAAATCATAGGATTGATTTGCATGCTTATTGTACCTTTGCGAATAGCTGCTTTGATTTCATCTTCAGTGATAGTGTTAGGATCATCAAAGAACTTTTCCATAAGAACATCATCAAATTCAGCAACCACTTCGAGCATTTTTTCTCTCCATTCTTTGGCTTCGCTCAACAAATTAGCGGGGATTTCTTCAATATGATATTGAGCTCCCATCGTTTCATCATGCCAAAAAATTGCCTTCATTTTCACAAGGTCTACTACACCTTGAAATTTCTCTTCAGCACCAATTGGTATTTGAATAGGACAAGGATTTGCTCCTAATACCTCTTTAACTTGACGAACAACGTCGAAGAAATCGGCACCAGAGCGGTCCATTTTATTTACATAACCGATGCGAGGCACTTTGTATTTATCTGCTTGACGCCATACTGTTTCTGATTGAGGTTCAACACCTCCAACAGCACAAAATGCTGCTACAGCTCCGTCTAGGATACGTAACGAACGTTCAACCTCTACGGTAAAGTCAACGTGTCCT
>JAAYPI010000082.1 GCA_012519885.1 Bacteroidales bacterium | reverse complement strand
TGATGTGTGGGGAGTAAAGATTGTGCTAATTTCTTAAATTCTCTTTTGCCCTCGTTGCTATTAATAGCTAAAAAGATACCGAATACCCTGCTTAATACCCTGTACACATTTCCATCTACTACAGCATGTGCCTCGTTGGCTGCAAAAGAGCTAATAGCTGCCGCGGTATATTCGCCAATGCCTTGTAAGGTAAGTAAGTGGGGGTAATGAGTAGGGAATATACCATCATACAACTCCATAACCTGCTGTGCGGCTTTGTGCATATTACGAGCTCTCGAATAATATCCTAACCCTTGCCAATACTTCAAAACCTCTTCTTCATCAGCTTGTGCTAAGGCAATAACAGTTGGAAACCGTTCGATAAAACGTATAAAATAAGCAAGACCTTGCACTACCCTCGTTTGTTGTAAAATAACTTCTGATACCCAAATAGTGTAAGCATCTTTGGTATTACGCCAAGGTAAATTCCGTTTATTTACCTCGTACCAATCTATTATTATTTCACTAAAAGTCAATGTCGTATATTATATGTAGCAAAAGTAGCTATTTTTTCAAATTAAATCAAACATTCAACTTTTTAGATTATTTTTTTTGAATAATGTAGATTATTGAAACTAAAAGTATTATATTTGCAGTCCGTTTTTAAAAGAAAAGTATAACTATAAAATAGACTAAAATGACTAAAGCAGAAATCGTTAACGAAATCGCAAACAAATCAGGTATTGATAAGGTTACCGTGTTGAGAGTAGTTGAATCATTTATGGATGAAGTGAAGGATTCGTTAGCTTCTAACGAAAATGTGTATTTAAGAGGATTTGGTAGCTTTGTTGTAAAACAAAGAGCAGAGAAAGTGGCTCGTAATATTTCTCGTAATACTACCATTACTATACCAGCACATTCAATCCCATCATTTAAGCCTGCTAAAACTTTTGTTGAGGCTGTAAAAAATAAAATTATTTAATTGTTATAAAAGAATACGGATATGCCAAGCGGAAAAAAAAGAAAAAGACATAAAATGTCAACTCACAAGCGTAAAAAAAGACTAAGAAAAAATAGACATAAAAAGAAAAAATAATTTTTTTGTCTTTCTAAAACAACTAAGCACAATAAGAACAAACTTAAATTATCTGTTTTGAGTTTGTTCTTTCTGCATACCAATACATCACATTTATATACTATATGAATAACACTTTACTTCTTGATGTTCAATCTAAAGATATTTCTATCGCATTGATGGAAAATAATACTTTGGTAGAATTTAGCAAGGAGCCACGTGATATGTCTTTTTCCGTAGGAGATATTTTTTTAGCAAAAGTTAAAAAAATTATGCCTGGATTAAATGCCACGTTCGTAGATGTAGGATATGATAAAGATGCATTTTTGCACTATTTAGATTTAGGTAGTAATTTCCATTCTATTGCACAGTTTACCAAAACACTGGTCAATGACAGGAAGAAAATACCTTCAATGCAAAAAAATTCTGGTTTACCTGACTTAGAGAAAGATGGCTTTATTGCTGATATTTTAAAATCTGGTCAGGAAATTTTGGTGCAAATAACCAAAGAACCCATATCAACTAAGGGTCCTCGACTAACAGCCGAAATATCTATAGCTGGACGATCATTAGTATTATTGCCTTTTTCAAATAAGATTTCCATTTCTCAAAAAATTAAATCGGAAGAAGAACGCAATCGACTTCGTCAATTATTAGTTAGCATAAAACCCAAAAATTTCGGTGTTATTATTCGCACTGTTGCTGAAGGCAAAAAAGTGGCAGAATTAGATGCTGAACTGAAGATTTTAGAAAAAAGATGGGAAGAAGCTATTGAAAATATTCAGAAAGCCAAACAATTTCCATCCTTAATCCTCAAAGAAATGAGTAGGGCTGAAACTATTCTACGTGATAGTTTTAATCCGAATTTTCAACACATTTATGTGAATGAGAAAACTATTTTCGAAGAAATACAAGCTTATGTAGGTTTGATAGCTCCCGAAAAAAATGATATTGTAAAGCTATATACCGATGATATTCCAATTTTTGATGCTTTCAATATCACCAAGCAAATTAAATCCTCATTTGGTAAGATTACTCCTTTCAAAAACGGTGCCTATTTGGTTATTGAGCATACAGAGGCATTG
>JAAYPI010000081.1 GCA_012519885.1 Bacteroidales bacterium | reverse complement strand
CAGTGATGGATTCGAACCACCGAAGTCGAAAGACAGCTGAGTTACAGTCAGCCCCATTTGGCCACTCTGGTAACTGCCCTTTTTTTTTGCGACACAAAGATACTATATATTATTGATACATCAAAATATATTAGCCATTTTTATCGCTGTTATGGCTGCTTCCACTCCTTTATTTCCGTCTTTTCCACCAGCCCTATCCAATGCCTGTTGCATTGTTAAAGTTGTAAGTACCCCAAAAATAACTGGCGTAACACTCTTTTTTGTATTTAATATAGAAATACCTTGCGTTACTCCTTGACATACATAGTCAAAATGAGGTGTATCTCCTTGTATAACACACCCTAATGTAATAACTGCAGCAAACACTTTTTGTTTTTGACACTCTTTAGCTGCATATGTCAACTCAAATGCACCTGGCACATGTATTACTTTAATGTTATGTTCCAATACCCCATTTTCTATTAATGATGTATAAGCACCTTCTAGCAAAGCATGTGTAATGTTAGCATTCCAGTCTGCTACCACAATCGCATACCTCTGTACAGACACTATATCTTTTAGAGGCATAGAAGCCACATCATAAGATGATAAATTTTGGTATTGTGTAGCCATTATTATTTTAAAGAGCTTGCTTTCTCAATATACTTATCAATATCTTCAATAGGAGCAAAACCTGGCAACTGACTTGCATACTGTGTTTTTATCAACTGATAAACCTCAATAGCCTTGTCATATTTTGCTAAACTTTCATACGCCTTTCCTGCTTTTAACAAGTAGGTTGCACCCACCATCGCATTGTCGGTTTTAGCCGCTTTTAAGAAATACTCTATCCCTTTTTGTGTTTCACCTTTTTGTACATAAGCATCGCCTATTGTGCCCAAAGTAGTATATGCCAACACATCATCCTTAATCGACGTTTTATTCAAATATTTGATTGCATTGTCATATTCACCTAATTTATAATACGCTAAACCAACATAAGCAGCACCTATATTGCCACTTGTTGTCATACTATATTTATCTGTCAATGCTATTAATCCATCAAATTCAACACTGTCTCCATGTAACACTGCCTCGTAATTTCCTTGTGCAAAGTATTTTTGACCTACAGCAACGATTTCTGCAGCTTGTTTCTCTTTAGGAGCTACATAATAAGTAGAATACGCCAAATAACTCAACACAATTACAACAACCACACCTAAACCTATCAACAATTTATTTTGGTGCTTTTCAATAAATGCCTCTGATGAACTTAATACGTGTTCAATTGCTTCTAATTCTTTTTCAGTTGCATCATTTTTTTTGTTCTTTGCCATACTAATTTATATTTACAATTCGTTGAATGAGAAAATAGAGCACAAAAATAGTTTTTTTTCTTTACACACGACCTATTTAAGATATCTTTTTTCAGTTTTTTTGGAAGAATTATTGCTATACTGAAAAAAAAGTGTACATTTGCAGTCGCTAACCGCACTACCATATTATGGTTCCTTGGCCGAGTGGCTAGGCACCGGTCTGCAAAACCGTATACGGCGGTTCGAATCCGCCAGGAACCTCTCTAAGAACAGGAAATAATTCATTTTATTTCCTGTTCTTTTTTTTACATATGAGATGGGACAAAATCTACAATAGCATCTTTGTCTATTACTTTGATTGTTTCAACTAATAAGGAAATAATTTCGTCTACATCTCTCAAATCGCACATTTCTACTTGCGTATGCATATATCTATTGGGCACGCTGATTAATGCTGTGGCTACTCCTTGTCTAGCAAGTTGCATATGAGCAGTATCTGTTCCTCCTGTTGCTGATTTAGAAGCCACATCTTGGTACTGGATGTTGTTTTGTTGTGCTGTTTGTTGTAACAACCTTACTAAAACCACATTATTATCTGCACTATGGGTAATAGAAGCTCCTCCGCCAAGTCTCATTTTGCCATATTTTCGTTCTTCTATACCTGGCACATCGGTAGCAATACCCACGTCTAAACAAAAACCTACGTGTGGATTTACCTTAAAAGTACTTGTAATAGCACCTCTGGCTCCCAATTCTTCTTGTGAGGTAGCTACACCATATACGCCTACTTTAAGTTGTTGTGTTGATAAATTACGAAGAACCTCAGCTACAATAAATGCACCAATTTTGTCATCCATCCCTTTAGATACAATTTTGTGTTGACCTAAATAATGAAAATTGGATTTAATAGCTACTGGATCGCCTACTTCAACCAAATTAGCAGCTTCCTCTTCCGAATCTACGCCTATGTCTATCCATAAATCTTCTAACTCAATGGCTTTGGTTCGCTCAGTTGGCGATTGAACATGAATGGGGATTTTACCCAACACGCCACTTATAGTACCTTTTTTGGTAATCACTACCACTTCACTACCTGGCAAACTCAACAAGTCGATGCCTCCCAGCCTACGCACATATAAGTAACCTTCTTTAGAAATATACATCACCTGCAAACCTATTTCGTCATAATGACCTGCAATCATAATTTTAAATTCCGCTTGGGGATTAAGCACCCCTATAGAATTGTTTAACACATCACCACTTACTTCTGCAAATTGATTTACATAGTTTTGCCATACTTTTGCCGCGTTTACTTCGTAACCTGAAGGAGAATTTGTTGAAAGTAACTCTTTTAAAAAAGATAGATTTTGCTGGTCTAAATTTTTGTAACTCATCGTTTTTTATTTAATTAGTATACTATTTGATTATATAACACGCCATTATTCATACGTTTGTAACAAAATCCCTTGTATGGTGTTTGAGTCCTGTTTATCCACCTTAGCAATACAGTGCTGAATCCGTTTTCTGAATTTCCAACAAGTCATCTGATTGAGTCCTAACTGAAAAGAATACGTATAGGACGAAAACTCATCTCCTAACATACACACATGATAGGCTATAAAAAAAGCCTTGTTAATCGGAAATTTTATGTTATGAAACAAGGTATGAGCCGTTGCCGATTCTTCTTTTTTACAACGCGTACAACGCCTTGAAAAGGGGGTTTTTCCTTCGCAATAATTAGTATGGTTGCAATTGCGGCACACAAAACCATCTTTCCATTTTACTTGCGACACAAACTCCAGCACTTTATCAGCATCTTCGCATAATTGCTGTGCAAACTCAGCAGATATTTCATTCTTAAAAAACATCATTGTTATTTCGTTTGTAATTTCTGGCAAATATATACATTTTTTTAGTGATAATAAAATAATTCATAGTGATACTATTGTAATATAAAATAATTTTTGTATTTTTGCACATTATTTACAATAAACAAGTATCTTTATGATAACAGATGCAATCAACAAACGATATTCTTCATTAAGCGAAACGACGTGCTGTTTGTCTTGCGGAGGTGCTATAAACTATGCCAATCCATTGGTTGGTGAAGTGTGTGTAGATTTGGGCAGTGGCAGAGGAAATGATGTTGTACGTTTGGCAGAAACGGTAGGCAACAATGGGTATGTATATGGTATAGATATATCCGAAGGAATGATTGCCAAAGCACAATCGTTGATTGAAAAATTCGACATAACAAATGCAAAAATCATTCAGAGTAATTTGGAAAATATCCCACTACAAGATAACAGCGTAGATGTAGTTATTTCTAATTGCACCATAAATCATGCCTCCAATAAAAAAGCGGTGTGGTCTGAGATTTTTCGCATTTTAAAACCAGCTGGTCGATTTGTGGTAAGTGATATTTACGCCACTCACGAAATTGCGGCTGAATATAAAAACGACCCACAAGCAGTAGCTGAATGTTGGGCAGGTGCATCTACACGTGCTACTTATTTATATACACTTGAGGAAACTGGTTTTGAAAGCATCAATATACTCGAAGAATCTTTGCCCTATGCCAAAGGGAAAGCTGAAGTAGCCAGTTTTACTGTAACAGGAAAAAAACCAATAGATAAAATCCGATAACAACGGATCTTTCACTTTTACTTAATTTAATACTATTTTTTTATGAAAAGTTTAGTGAAAAAACGCTGTGCATGTAACAGCAACTCATCGAAACAAGCTCAATGTTGTGCTAAAGTTTCGAGCATAGTGGCTGGTTGTCACGACTAAGTGTACTATGCAGAGCAACCGTATCGGGGAATTCGTTCCCCGATATATTTTATTCATAGTTAGATTTTTAACACCCCTATTTTAATCCACTTTTTTGCATGAAAAAATCCAAACACACCATACTTGTTCCAATTACTGACTCAAGTGATTATTTTGCAGTCAATCCGCTTCACAAATCAGCCGACATCCTCTCTGAAAATGAAGCTAAATGCTTAAAAAACAACATAGATGTGGAAGGTAATTTTACAAGCAACAAGTATATAGTAGATGAAGAAACAGAAAAACGAGCTTTCAAATTAGCGTACCTCGATTTTATTGACAAACGTGAAGATGAAGAAACTCAATTGTTTTTTGTGCCCAATTATTCGTGCAATTTTGCTTGTTCGTATTGCTATCAAGAAGGATATAATCCCATTCAGCAAAAACTAACAACGGAGATAATAGATGCATTTTTTGCGTATGTTGCCACACAATTGGCACAGAAAAAAAAGTACATCACGATTTTTGGAGGCGAACCCTTGTTGCCAAACGAACAACAACGCGAACTCATTTCCTATTTTATAAAAAAAGCTACTATGGCTCAGCTTGATATTGCCATTGTAACAAATGGCTACACCTTGCTTTCGTATATAGACATACTAAAAAAAGCACATATTCGCGAAATTCAAGTTACGCTTGACGGAACTGAGCAAGTACACAACAACAGAAGGTATTTAAAAGGGAAACAAAATACTTTTAATCAAATAGTTGAGGGTATAGATGCATGCATTGAAGCTGAAATGCCCATAAACTTACGTATGGTAGTTGATAAAGAGAACATAGATAATTTAGTAGAGTTTTCTCAATTTGCTATTGACAAAGGGTGGACAAAATCGCCCTATTTTAAGACTCAGATAGGAAGAAACTACGAGTTACATTTTTGTAACAGTACTCCTGACAAATTATTTGATAGGGCTACTCTTTACAAAAAAATATATGAATTGCTCAAAGAACATCCACACATTGCTGAATTTTATAAACCGGCTTTTTCTATATCAAAATATATTGCTGAAAACGAAGAACTACCAACTCCCCTATTTGATTCGTGTCCAGCTTGTAAAACCGAATGGGCATTTGATTTTACAGGCACAATTTATTCGTGTACTGCTACTGTCGGCAAAAAAGGAGAAGAGCTGGGCACCTTTTATCCACACATCACTCATAATGAATCACTTATTGCCGAATGGCAAAACAGAGACATCACTACCATTGAGGCTTGTAAAAATTGTGAGGTAGCCCTGGCTTGTGGCGGAGGCTGTGCTTCTGTTGCAAAAAACAAACATGGGCATGTAAATAGCCCCGACTGTAGACCCATAAAAGAACTACTGTCGTTAGGTGCAGCATATTATTTCTCAAATACCCCCATTGATACCAAAAATTAATAAAACACAATAGAATATGAAAGAAATTACTGCAAATGAATTTGACCAAGAGGTCTTAAAAGGAGAAAAAGTCGTAGTTGACTTTTATTCAACAGAATGTCCTCCTTGCGAAGCTTTATTTCCAAAATACGAGGCTGTAGCGGAATTGTACGGACACAAAATTAAATTCTTAAAAATTTACCGACAAGGAAACAGAGAGCTCGCCACTCAACTAGGCGTTTCCTCGTCTCCCACACTTTTATTTTTTGAAAACGGCAAGCAAATTCTTGACACTATCAGCGGTGGAATAAAGAAATCGGAAATTACAGCTCGTTTAAACCAAATGTTAACTGAGAATGAAATTGCTGAGATACAAAAAAAACAACAACGAAGCGTAAGTGAATACGATGTGGCTATTTTGGGTGGTGGTCCTGCGGGCTTAACTGCTGGCATCTATTTAGGACAAGCAAAAGTAAAAACCGTGCTCATCGACCCAGCTTTGCCAGGAGGATACATGGGCATCACACACCAAGTATCTAATTATCCCGGCTTTGTAGAGGCACAAAATGGCTATATGTTGGCACACTATATGAGCGAACAAGCAAAACAAACGGGCATCGATTTTAAAGTAGCCGTAGATATAACATCAGTTGATTTGGTGAAAAAGGAAATCGTAATTGATGAATTAGAAACCATCAAAGCAAAAAAAATTATCATTGCTACTGGCACCAGCCCCAACACAATGAATGCTCCTGGCGAAAAAGAATACAAAGGAAAAGGAATTTCATATTGTGCTACGTGCGACGCTAAATACTTTGTTGACAAAGAAGTAACAGTAATTGGCGGAGGAAACTCAGCCGTAGAAGAAGCGCTGTTTATTAGCAAATTTGCTAGCAAAATTACGATGATTCATCAGTTTGATGCACTTACAGCCAACAAAACAGCTATCGAACAACTACAAGCTAATGAAAAAATTACAGTTAGGTACGAACACGAACCCCGTAAATTTGAAAAACGTGGCGAAAAAATGGTAACAACCATCGAGAACTTACGCACCAAAGAAATGTCGGAACTAGCTTCTGATGGGGTTTTTGTATTTATTGGATTTAAAGCAAACCTTGCTTTTCTTAACACCAACGCTATCCCAGCTTTAGATAATTGGGGATACATCCAAACAGATGAAGACCGCAAAACTTCAATCTCTGATGTGTATGCTATCGGAGACATCGTAAGCAAAAAGTACCGCCAAATTACCACTGCTGTGGCAGATGGAACCATTGCCGCTATAACAATATCCAAGGAGCTCAACTAACCTGATTCCTCTAACAATATCCTATTTTTGTAGCATTTTTGCTGTCAAAAATAGGATATTTTGGTTTCTAAGTCCTCATCTTGTAACTATCTATTCAATTTTCTATTTTTTACATTCAAAAATAAGTGGGTAATTCAGTAAAATGATTACCTTTGTACTCCAAAATTTCAAGCTAAACAAACATTAACGCTTAATCAGAATGAAAGTATTAAAATTTGGTGGAACATCTGTAGGATCCGCACAGCGCATGCAACATGTAGCAAACTTAATCTGCGACGGAAGTCAAAAAATTGTTGTTTTATCAGCTATGTCAGGCACAACGAGTACCTTAGTAGAAATTTCAGATTATTTATACAAAAAAAATCAAGGTAGTGCTAATGAGGTGGTAAATACACTCGAAAAAAAATACCTAGCGGTAATTAATGAACTATACAAAACAACAGAATATAAACAAAAAGCAACAGAAGCTATTAAGCAAATTTTTTCATACTTACGTAGTTTTAGCAAATCGCCCGTTTTTAGTTTATTTGACGAAAAAGAGATTTTAGCACAAGGTGAAATGATGTCAACCAATATGATGCATTTCTATTTGTGTGAGCAAGGAATAAAATCAACTCTACTCCCAGCTCTAGAATTTATGCGTACGGACAAAAACAATGAGCCTGATGCAGCATTTATCAAAGAACACATAGCCAAACAACTAAGCCAATATACTGATACAGAGATTTTTGTAACTCAAGGATTTATCTGTCGCAACGCCTATGGGGAAGTAGACAACCTACAACGTGGTGGAAGCGACTATTCTGCCTCTCTTATTGGTGCCGCAATTTTAGCCGATGAAATTCAGATATGGACAGATATTGATGGTATGCACAACAATGACCCTCGTTTTGTAGAGAATACAAAACCGGTGGCAAAATTGCATTTTGAAGAAGCAGCAGAACTCGCCTATTTTGGAGCAAAAATACTTCACCCTACTTGCATTTTACCAGCAAAATTAGAAAATATTCCAGTACGATTGCTGAACACAATGGATCCAAAAGCAGCCGGAACACTTATTTCAACAGAAAACACAAAAGGAAAAATTGAAGCTGTAGCAGCAAAAGACAATATCACCGCTATTAAAATTAAATCAGGGAGAATGCTGCTCGCCCATGGCTTTATGCGTAAAGTGTTTGAAATTTTCGAAAGCTACCAAACACCCATAGACATGATTACTACCTCAGAAGTAGGTGTGTCTGTTTCTATTGACAATACTAAAAATTTAGATCCAATTGTAGATGAACTGAAAAAGTTTGGGACAGTAAGTGTTGATAAAAATATGACAATTATCTGTGTAGTAGGTGATTTACCCTCATCAAATATTGGTTTCCAAGCAAAAGTAGTATCTGCTTTAGAAAATATTCCGATTAGAATGATTTCGTACGGAGGAAGTGATCACAATATTTCTTTTTTAATTGATGCACAAGATAAAATAAAAGCATTGAAGGCTCTAAGCAACAAATTATTTAACAATTAATCATCTAATTACATCGTTTCAAATGAAAAAAGGTTTATTCCCAACAAATAAGTTTATCAATCTGACAACTCCTTTTTATTATTATGATACTGTATTATTAAAAGCAACACTTGAGTCATTAAAACAAGAGACCAGCAAGCACAATATAGAGGCTCATTATGCAGTTAAAGCAAATGCCAATGATCGAATATTAAACATTATTGCCAAAGAAGGTTTTGGTGCTGACTGTGTAAGTGGAAATGAAATTAAAGCAGCATTAAATGCAGGATTTCCTGCATCTAAAATTGTATTTGCTGGAGTTGGTAAAGATGATTGGGAAATAAACTATGCACTAGAAAATAATATTTTTTGTTTCAACTGTGAATCTATTCCAGAAATTGAAATTATCAATGAGTTGGCTCACAAACAACAAAAAATTGCATCAATAGCCTTACGCATTAATCCAAATGTAAAAGCGGATACACACCATTACATTACAACTGGTGTGGCAGAAAATAAGTTTGGCATCAATTTATCTGATTTAGAAAAAGTAATTGATGTGGTTAAAAAACAAGCAAATATCAAATTGATTGGATTGCATTTTCATATTGGGTCGCAAATTTTGGAAATGAATAACTTTAAAAGTTTATGCACCCGTATAAATGAGATTCAACAGTGGATGCTTGATCAAAAAATTGTTATTAAAAATATAAATGTAGGTGGAGGACTAGGCATCAACTATCAACAACCAAATGAAAATCCCATTCCAAATTTCAAAGATTATATAAACGTAATAACCCAACATCTCACATTACAACCTCATCAACAGTTACATATCGAACCAGGACGTTCAATTGTAGCACAATGTGGTTCGTTAATAGCCAAAGTACTATATATTAAAGAAGGTACTCATACAAAATTTGCCATTCTCAACGCAGGAATGACTGAACTCATTCGTCCTGCCTTGTATCAAGCTTATCACTTAATTGAAAATATTACTTCGGAAGAAGAAATGGAGAAATATGATATCGTTGGTCCAATTTGTGAATCATCGGATGTATTTGCTAAAGGGATGGAGATAAATCGAGCAAAAAGAGGAGATTTAGTAGCTTTACGTTCAGCAGGTGCCTATGGAGAAGTAATGGCATCTCGCTACAATTTGCGACCATATCCGACTGTATATTTAACCGAAGATTTTCAATAATAGCAGTATGCAGTATGTATTCATTATTTAACGTATCATTTTCGCTATTTCAACTTATTGTAATTAGTTGTTTATTCATTGCATTTGTAGTGCAACTAATTTACTATACCTGTTGCTATAGCAAACTACTTACATACTGGAACAGCATAAAAAAGGGAAAGATAACTTTCAATACTACACTTCCTCCAGTAAGCGTGATAATTTGTGCTAAAAATGAAGCGGACAACCTACAAAAATTTCTCCCTTCTATTCTAGAACAAGACTATCCGTCATTTGAAGTAATCGTGGTAAACGATGGATCTACTGACGATAGCGAAGATATATTAATGGTGTTAAAGCATACATACCCACATTTACGCACTACCTTTGTGCCCCAAGCAGCAAAATATATTGATTCTAAAAAAATAGCACTAGTATTGGGCATCAAAGCCGCTAAAAATGAAATTTTATTATTTACAGATGCTGATTGTCATACTATTAGTAAAGATTGGATTGAAAAAATAGTACGCAACTTTGATGATAATACAGAAATTGTACTCGGATACGGAGCTTATCGTAAAACAAAAGGATTTGTAAATCACCTCATAGGATACGACACATTATTTATAGCAATACAATATTTAAGTTTTGCTCTGGCAAAAAAAACCTATATGGGAGTTGGTAGAAATATGGCATATAAAAAATCCTTATTTTATAAAAACAAAGGGTTTGCATCTCATCTCAATATTCAATCTGGCGATGATGATTTATTTATTAGTGAAGCTTCTTCCAAGACAAATACGAAAATTGAGATACATCCCAACAGTATTACCGTATCTGAACCAAATACATCTTTAAAAAGGTGGTTTAACCAAAAACAACGACATATATCCACATCAAAATACTACAAATGGAGGAGTAAATTCATCTTAGGAACAGAAGTTTTTTCACGTGGACTTTTTTATATCAGCACAATAGCCCTGATGCTTGCATTACCCTCTCATACAACCTATATTGTAGTTGGGTCGTTCATATTCGTACGCTATATAGCACAAATAACAATCATTAACTATGCTGCAACTATTTTGGGAGAAAGAAAATACATCAGTAGTATCCCATTATTTGATATATTACTCCCATTATTTAACCTATACGTATGGTGCAGGTCGTTAATACATAGAAAACAACATTATAAATGGAAATAATAGAATTCTTGTTAAAAAAACGTTTTTTATTTTCTGCATTCAGTACAAATATGTAAGTTTGCAGATTATTCATCAAAAAGACTTATGCATAAATTTTATATCCTTTTTATAAGTGTAATGGTGCTGCTATTGTCATCATGCAGTAATTACCAAAAATTACTCAAAAACCCAGATCCAGCTATTAAATATGAGGCAGCCTTAGAGTATTTTGCAAAGAAGGATTATATGCGTTCTTTAACCCTATTACAAGATATAACTCCAGTATATAGAGGCACAGAAAAAGCTGAAAATATCTTGTATTTAATTGCATCTAGTAATTTTCATCAACGAGATTATATTTCTGCACGACACTATTATTCTGTATATATTTCGTCATATCCTAGAGGGAAATATATAGAAGAAGTTAAGTATATGAATGCATTGAGTTTCTATAAAGAATCTCCAGAACCTAAATTAGATCAAACTGCGAGTAGTAAAGCCATTGAATTGTTCAACGATTTTTTACTAGAATACCCGAAAACGGATAAGTTAGTACAGATTCAACTTTTAGTTAGTGAACTTCAAGAAAAATTAGCTGAAAGAGAACTTATTAGTGCCACCTTGTATTATAATATAGGTAATTATCGTGGCAATAACTACTATCGTTCAGCCATAGTTACCGCAGAAAATGCATTGAAAGATTACCCAAAATCAAAATTTAAGGAAGATTTTTCTATTTTAGTTGTACGGTCAAAATACCAAGAAGCCATTCAAAGTGTAGAAAATAAGCTTTACGAACGAAGTGTTGCGGCTTTAGATGAATGCATTTATTTTTTACAAGAATATCCCACAAGTAATTATATAAAAGAAGTTCAGCAACTTAAATTGGAACTTGAAAAAATAATAATAAAATTTACATAATTTAGCTAAAACGTATGGACTACAAAAAAACGAATGCACCCAAAAGTACGATTTCTAGAGACACCACAAGCTTGTGTGAAAACACTGGAAACATTTATGAAACAGTTAAAATTATTGGAAAAAGAGCAAATCAAATAAGCGTTGAGATTAAAAGTGATTTGGAACGAAAATTACAAGAATTTTCTTCAAATAACGTAGATAGCTTAGAAGAAATCTTTGAAAATAGAGAACAAATTGAAATTTCAAAATATTACGAACAATTACCAAAACCTTCTTTGCTTGCGATACAAGAATATTTAGAAGATAAAACATACTATCGCAATCCGTCGAAAATGAAATAACCTACGAATTGTTATAGTACTAATTTTTGATAAAAGAATGTGGGGGTGGTTGTTTTCCGTTTCGATATTCTTTTATCTTTTTTATAAAAACCTATGTTAGAAGGAAAGAAAATTTTATTGGGAATAACGGGGAGTATAGCTGCATATAAATCAGCATACTTGGTACGCGAATTGGTAAAAAAAGGAGCCGAAGTTAAAATTATCATGACGGCTACTGCCAAAGAATTTATCACACCACTTACCTTAGCAACTTTATCAAAAAATCCTATTTTAGTTGACTTCTTTGATCCTACAAATGGAAACTGGAATAGTCATGTGAAATTAGGCTTATGGGCAGATGCTTTTTTAATTGCTCCCGCTTCAGCAAATACTATTGCAAAAATGGCACATGGAATAGCTGACAATCTACTACTAACATCCTATTTATCGTGCAAAAGCCCAGTGTTTATAGCTCCAGCTATGGACTTAGACATGTATGCACATCCTAGTACACAAGAAAACATCTCTCTGTTGATGCAACGCAATAACTATATTATTGAAGCCACCAGTGGAGAATTAGCAAGTGGATTGGAAGGAAAAGGAAGAATGGAAGAACCTCATATTATTGTGGATATACTAACTAACTTTTTTTCAAAAAAATCTATTTTACAAGGTAAAACCATCCTTATTACTGCTGGTCCTACCTATGAAAAAATTGATCCAGTACGGTTTATTGGAAATTATTCTACAGGAAAAATGGGTTATGCACTGGCTGAAGAATGTGCCCATAACGGAGCTAAGGTCATTCTAATTTCTGGACCCGTGGGAATAAATGTACAGCATCCAAACATTATGAAAATACATGTTGAATCGGCAGCAGAAATGGCAGTAGCCACAAAAAAATATTTCCCAGTTTCTGATGCAGCAATTTTGAGTGCTGCCGTTGCTGATTTCACACCAACAATAAAAGCTGCTGAAAAAATAAAACGAGAAAAAAATAATCTTACGCTAGAACTTTCTCCTACTGAGGATATAGCAGTAGCGATAGGAAAATTAAAAAAGCAAGACCAACGGATTATAGGGTTTGCATTAGAAACTACAAATGAAAAACAGCATGCATTTGAAAAACTACAACGCAAAAATTTTGATTGTATTGTGCTCAATTCATTAAATGATTCTCATGCAGGCTTTGGCTACGACACAAACAAAATTAGCATCATTGACAAACAAGGAAACTGCGAAGAATATGACCTAAAATTAAAAAAAGAAGTTGCAAAAGATATTGTAGCCAAATTAATTACCCTTTTTTGACAAGCGACATGAGAAAAATACAGGTGCTTTTTATTTGTTTTATATTTGCTACTATCACGATGACTGCTCAAGAACTTGTAGCAAAAGTTACTGTTAATGCAGATAAAATACAGGGGGTAAATACTCAACTTATTAATAACCTCGAAAAAACTATTGCTGAATTTTTCAATGCACAAAATTTCACTGATTTAGTATTTGAAACAAATGAGCGTATTGACTGCTCTTTTTTTATAACAATCAAAGAAATAAATAGCACTAACGAAATGAAAGCCGACATACAAGTGCAAGCTCGAAGAGTTGCATTCAATAGTATGTATTATACCCCTCTTTTCCTTTTTAAAGATGAAAATTTTAATTTCACTTTTACAGAAAACACTATTCTTGCTATTACAGACAACTCTTTTGATTCGAACCTATCTGCTGTGTTAACTTACTATGCCTATGTTATCATTGGATTAGATGCAGATTCTTATAGCAAACTAGGCGGAACACCTTTTTACGAAAAAGCAGAACGAATAACAAATCTTGCTCAAAGCACTTCTGAAAGCGGATGGAAAGCCTTTGAAAGCTCAAAAAATAGGTATGCCCTAATCACAAACCTACTCGACGAAAGTTTACGTTCTTTTCGCTTATTTTTCTATGACTATCATCGTTTAGCTCTCGACGAAATGCATATTTCGGTGGATAAAGCTAGAGCTAAAATTGCAGAAGATATGCCCACTTTACGAGCTGCATATAAAAATAGACCGTCAGCCATTATTTTACAAGTATTTACGGAAGCAAAAGTTGAAGAATTACTGTCTATCTTTGAAAAAGGGACGCCCAATGAAAAGAAAATAGTTTATGAAACACTTTCAGCTGTTTCTCCATCACTCAATAATAAACTTGAACCGCTACGATAAAATCCTATGTTATTATCTTTACACATAGAAAATTATGCTCTAATCAAACAATTAGACTTAAACTTTGACTCAGGTTTTTCTGTTATTACAGGTGAAACAGGAGCAGGGAAATCTATTATGTTAGGAGCAATGGGATTGTTGCTGGGTCAACGAGCTGACTTAAAAACAATTAAAGAAGGAGAAAACAAATGTATTATTGAAGCCAGTTTTGATATTCGACACTATAATTTAAAGTCCTTCTTCCTTGAAAATGATGTAGATTATGAAGAAACAACCCTTATACGAAGGGAAATCGTAACAACAGGAAAATCACGCATGTTTGTCAATGATACTCCTGTAACTATTCAATTTTTAAAAGAAATTGGACAGCGACTTATTGATATACACTCGCAACATGAAAACCTCTTACTTAAGAATTCTCTTTTTCAATTGGATATCATTGATACTGTGGCTACACATAAAGATGACATAGTTGCATATACAGAATTATATCTTTCGTATAAAAATAAACTTCGGACTCTAGCTTCATTAAAAGAATCTGCAGAAAAAGAAAAAAACAATTACGATTACATTTTATTTCAATACGAACAATTAACAAGTATACAACTACAGGCTGGCGAAAAAGACCATTTAGAAGAAGAATTACACATGCTATCGCATGCCGAAGAAATTAAATCCTCTTTGATACAGGCTAATCAATTACTGCAAAACGATGAACATGGCATAGTAACTACACTTAAACAAACGCAACAGCTTATTGCACAGCTACTACATTTTTTTCCGCAATGTACGGATTTGAATGAAAGACTTTTATCGTGTTATATTGAATTAAAAGATATGACTGCTGAAATAAGCAAAATGGAAAGCTCAGTAGAATACAATCCCCAACAACTTCAATTTGTAACTGATAGACTTGACAGTATCTATACCTTGTGTCAAAAACATAAGGTAACCGAAATTGAGGATCTGCTAGCATTACAAGAATCATACAAAAATCAACTTGAAAAAATACTGTCCTTTGATACAGAAATAGCCACATTAGAAAAAGAATGCAATATATTATACGAATTACTCATACAAAAAGCGACTGAAATATCTATTAAAAGAAAAACTTCAGCACCAATAATTGAAGAATACATGGTAGAACAACTATCTACCTTAGGGATGCCGTATGTGCAATTTAAAATTGAGTTTAAACAAGCATCAGAACCTCAATTATATGGATTTGACGATGTAGAATTTTTATTTTCATCCAATAAAAACACGACAGCAAAGCCTGTAAGCGATATTGCTTCTGGAGGGGAAATTGCTCGTGTAATGTTATGTTTGAAAAGCCTTATAGCACAAAGCTCAACTTTACCAACTATTATTTTTGATGAAATTGATACTGGCGTATCGGGTGAAATTGCAGATAAAATGGGGAACATAATGCAAAAAATGAGTAAACAAATGCAAGTTATTTGTATCACCCACTTACCACAAATTGCAGCAAAAGGAACACAACACTATCAAGTATATAAAGTAGATACAGACACCTCAGAAACAAGAGTGAAACCACTTTCTACAACAGAAAGAAAAGAAGAAATTGCTAAAATGCTTAGTGGTAGTAATATTACAGAAGCTGCGTTAAAAAATGCAGAAGAATTACTGAAACAATCGAGCAATGGATAATTCAGAAAATCTTCTTTTACGTCGAATATAAAAATCGACAAGAATACTTCCTGTATACATTTCTGAATGCTGAGCAACGACATTTTCTTGCATATTGAGTAACCGAACTGCACTAAAAGCTTTTTTATGCCTAGCAAAATCTTTTCTCGCCCTATATACTGCCTTTGCATCATTCGGTTTTCCTTGTAAGAGCATCATAATGGCTGCTAAATAATCTAAAAAGAAACGTATAAAAAACACCAATAGAGCCTGTTTAGGCAACATATTTTTATAGATTAACAATAAATTATTTCTGAAATTTAAATATGTTTTATGAGGATTCTCTTTGGTTAAGGTTCCACCTCCTACATGATAAACTACGCTCTCTGGAATACAAAAAACATCCCTCCCTTTTGATTTCATACGCCAACAAAAATCTATTTCTTCCATGTGTGCAAAGAAAAAATCATCAAAACCACCATATTGAATAAACTCCTGCAAACGCACAAACAGACAAGCTCCTGAAGCCCAAAAAATGGGGATAGGCTTATTATACTGTCCGTTATCTTGCTCTATTTCACTAATAATTCTTCCTCTACAAAAGGGATAACCTAAAAAATCAATATAGCCCCCACTCGCTCCTGCAAACTCAAACATAGCTCTATTTTCAAAACTCAAAATTTTAGGTTGAACGGCTACAGTATTAGGATGGGTATGTAAATGCTCTATAGGTTTATCTAACCAATTAGCTGTTACTTCTACATCTGAATTGAGAAAAACCGCATAATCGGCATCAATATGTTGAACACCCTTATTATACCCCCCAGTAAACCCATAATTTTTATCCAATACTACGCGAGTTATTGTTGGATAGGTAGTTGAAAGAAACTCTAGAGACGTATCAGTAGATGCATTATCAATCACTACTATTTCTACATGTGGATAGGTAGAGTACATCACAACACTAGGCAAGAATCGTTCTAAATATTGTCTCCCATTCCAATTTAATATAACTATGGCAATTTTATTCATTTATTCTATATTACTAGTTGTTGGTTGAGTTCGTTTATGTTTCCAACGTCGGTGTGTCCACAAATAATAAGATGGATTACGTTGAATAGTCTGCTCAAGTAAACGAACATATTGCTCTGTCATTTCAAATTCAGTTGTAGCAGAAACATCATCAGACATCGGAATAAGAGTTAGTTCATAAAACCCTCTTTTTATTTTTCGGACATCAATATACAATAAAGCATATGACATATTACGTGCTATACGTTCAGCTCCATCAAACACGGGTGTATCTTGATTCATAAATTGTGTCCAATAATGAATATTACGTGCAGTAGGTGTTTGGTCTGCCACAAAACCAGTAAATGTAGCAACACCTTGTTTCTTATACTGCAACATCTTACGTAATGCAAAATCCTTTTCAATACACTCGACAGAAAAACGCTGACGTAATGTTTGTATTAATTTATCAAATGCTTGATTTTTAACTTGCTTATACAAAAACAACGCTTTAGCTGGAGGTTTTATATATAAACCATAAGCTGCCGACCACTCCCAATTACCATAATGTCCTGACAACGATATACAACTTTTACCTTGAGCAAAAAGTTTTTCAACTACCTCCATATTCGTTACACTAAAACGTTGCTTGATGGTTTCAGTGGACATACTACTCAGTTTGATAGTTTCTACAAACAAATCACAAAAATGATGATAAAACTCTTTCTCAATCTTCTGTAATTGTTGTTGCGAAAAAGAAGGAAAAGAATGTTTAAGATTCTTGCGTACTACTTTTTTTCTATAGCCAATTAGCTTATATACAATCAAATAAAGTATATCTGACAGTAGATACAACACAAAAAATGGCAGTAAAGCAAAAAGCCTTACTACAACATACAACAAAAAATAAGCTAATTGTGGCATTAGCAAAAATGTGTCTTATTCTTTAAACAAACCGATTGATTTAGAATACTCGTATTCAGCATCTAATAGCAACTGAACATTTTCTTCTGTAAATTGTGGCAATTTATCCTCTTTGGCACATTTAACAATATACGCCGACAATTCTTCTTCGTCGATATCCACTTCCTCTACCACGTCTTCGTGCAAGAGTCCATTTTTATCGTAAAATTCATAGATAACATCCAATAAATATTGCACATCATCATCCGAAAACTTTGTTTTCACCTCTTCGGGTAAATAATTAAGAATAAACGAGATAGCTGCTTCGTCGTCAAATTCTATTAAATCCTCTTCTGCCATAACTAGAAATTTAACTGGTTAAATAATTTTAGGTAAAGATACAAATGAAATTGTTATTAGCAATGAATTTTAATTATTTTTTAATATCGGCAATTTGAATAAGATTTTATTCGTAAATTTGCAATCTTGTTTAATTAAAAAGAACAACTATGTCAGTACATAATAATGATTTGAGAAAAGTAACGACACATCGATTGACCGAAATGAAATCGCGTGGAGAAAAGATTTCCATGCTTACAGCATACGATTATTCGATGGCGAGTATTGTCGATCAGGCTAATATGGATGTTATTCTTGTTGGCGACTCAGCATCTAATGTTATTTGTGGCAATGTAACTACCCTGCCCATTACACTTAATGATATGATTTTTTTAGCAACTGCTGTTACAAAGGCTGTACATAGAGCTTTGGTTGTTGTGGATATGCCATTTGGTTCCTACCAAGGCAATTCTAAAGAGGCTGTTGCCTCTGCTATCCGTATTATGAAAGAGACTGGAGCAGATAGCTTAAAAATTGAAGGTGGTCAAGAGATTCTTGAATCATTAACTCGCATTTTATCCACTGGTATACCCGTTATGGGTCACTTGGGTTTAATGCCTCAATCAATAAATAAATACGGCACATATTCGGTACGTGCCAAAGAAGAATGGGAAGCCAATAAGCTCATGGAAGACGCCATTGCCCTTGAAAAAGCGGGTTGTTTTGCCATTGTGTTGGAAAAAATTCCTGCCAACCTAGCCGAAAAAGTAGCTAAAACGCTTCGCATACCCGTTATTGGTATTGGAGCAGGCAATAAAGTAGACGGACAAGTGTTGGTGATGCACGATATGTTGGGTATTAACAAAGGATTTTCTCCTCGCTTTTTACGCAGGTACGCTGATTTGCACACTTCCATCAGCAATGCATTGCAACAATATATAAGTGATGTTAAGAACGGTGATTTTCCGAGCGAAAACGAACAATATTAACGAAAAAAAGAAGAGAAATTTCTCTTCTTTTTCTTTTATACTGCTTTAAAACTTAAATCGAGGGATTTGACTGAATGCGTCAATGCTCCAACAGATATGTAATCTACCCCACACAACGCATACTGGCGTAAGGTGCCTAGTGTTATGCCACCCGAGGACTCTACCTCGTACTTCCCTTGAATAATGGCAACGGCTTTTTGCGTATTTTCAACAGAAAAATTATCCAACATAATACGATGTACGCCACCCACTTGAAGCACTTCGTTTAACTCTTCAAAATTTCTAACTTCAATCTCTATTTTCAAGTCTTTCTGCTTTTCTTTGCAATAGGTTTGGGCAGCAACAATTGCATTACGAATGCCACCTGCAAAATCCACATGATTATCTTTCAACATAATCATATCATACAATCCAAAACGATGGTTATGACCGCCACCAATTTTTACAGCCATTTTTTCTAGAAAACGTAGACCTGGTGTTGTTTTGCGTGTATCAAGTACTTTTGTAGCAAGACCTTGCAATTCATCTACATACACCCGTGTAACGGAGGCAATACCACTCATACGTTGCATAATATTCAACATCAATCGTTCTGTTTGCAACAAAGAGCGTACATTACCCGTTACGTCAAACACGACATCTCCTTTTTTTACTTTTGTGCCATCGGGGATAAAAACTGTTACTTGCAATGTGTTATCAAAATGGGCAAACACCTGCTTAGCAACCTCCACTCCAGCAATAACGCCATCCTCTTTAACTAATAATCTTGAAGTGCCCATGGCATTGGATGGGATACATGAAAAAGACGAATGGTCTCCGTCGCCTATATCCTCCGAAAACCACTCTTTTAGTAAATAAGCAATATCATTAATCATTTGTTTCGTCAATTCTTAGCTGATGAATAAGGGATTTTTCATTCGTATTTCGCACCAAAATATACACCCTATACTTTTTGTTGTTTATAGTTGTAAGGATACCAATAGCAAAGCCTGAATTTTCTTTTATGCCTTTGTGCGATATATTAAACGATTGTGGTGTATTATTCGTCAAAAAAGCTTGTACAACTTCTTGGGATTGCAATTTTGTATACACTCCAATATGTTGTCCCAATATTGACAATTCCATTCTATCATTAAAATAAGGAGAAACAAACGAAACATTTCCACGTACAAAACCCTCCGAAATACGGTCAATCATTTCTTGTTGTGCCACCGAAACACCTCCCCCAATGAAAAAAAACATCAGTGGCAATAACACATATATGTATTTAGTTTTCTTCATATTGGGAAGTTATGCAGTTTTGTTCTACTTTTGCAGAATACAATGCAAACATAATCAAAAAAAATGAGAATTGTACTACTTGTGGTCGGAAAAACGACAAATACTTATTTACAGAATTTGATAACTGATTACCAAAATCGCCTGAAACACTATGTATCATTTGATTTACAGGTGATTCCAGAACTTAAAAATGCGAAGCATCTATCTATAGAAATGCAAAAAGAGAAAGAAGGTGAATGTATCCTAAAACAACTGGAAGATGCAAACGATATTATCCTGTTAGATGAAAAAGGAACTCAGTTTAGCTCCGTAGATTTTGCTCAGCACATTGACAAGGCTCAAGTAAACGGAAAGAAAAAAATACTATTTGTGATTGGTGGTCCGTATGGATTTTCCGAACAAATATATCAAAAAGCTACGCAAAAAATATCGCTATCAAAAATGACTTTTTCGCATCAAATGATTCGCCTTATTTTTGTGGAACAACTATACAGGGCTTTTACTATTCTCAATAATGAACCTTATCATCATGAATGAGGGAATAATTAGTGGATAGTTGATAGTGGAAAGTGGACAGTGGATAGTGATTGGTTTTGGGGGATTTATTATACGGAGGTCGTTTGTTTTTCGTGTAAGAGTTATTACACAGAGATACACGGAGGTTTCACAGAGTGGCACGGAGTTGTACATATTTTTCTCAGTGTATCTTCGTGTTTACTTTGTGCTCTTCGTGTGAGAATAGTACACAGAGAAACACAGAGTCTCCACAGAGTAGCACGGAGGATTTGATGCCCCGTAGGGGCTACATCATAATAGAAAATACATACCAATTTGTTTGTTAGCTCCAGCGGAGCAAAACAGATATTTGTCTTCGTAATCCTAAAATACCTTGTTTTTTTGTTCCCATTTCACACTTATTTGTGTAAACCTATTTCAGGAAAAGACAATCCGCCGACACAAACGCCAATGCGAGGCAGAATGCTTGATTTAACCACTTGACACTCAATGCTTTATACACAATGTTGTAGCCAGTTTTTATTTGTTTCTAATCAATTTTCGTAATTTTCCAATTACCATTTTGTTTTTCCAAAATCACAATCTTTTTACCCCAAAAATACTCCTTTCCATTTGAGTCAAATCCACAAAATTTTAATTGAACTAATCCAGTCTGATTTGAATTTAATTTTAAATCAACAATTTTAACGCAATCAATTGGTTCCATGCCTCCAGTCCAACGATAAGAATTTGCAAAATCACAATTTGTAGATTCAAAGTCATCTAAATCAGTCCATGAAGTTTTAAAATCCGAATACCTAACTTTTTCTAAATGTGAGATACATTCTTGGTATGTTAATTTTTCTACTTCAATTAAAGAATTGCTAAAATGGTATTTCCGTAAGTTTTCTAAGTATTTTGAAAATTCTAAGGTTGTCATTCCTTTTTCATTTTCAACAAATTGAGGTATAAATTCACTGCCATTGTTTGTTTTTGTTACTCCGATGTACCAACTAAAGAAATTATTTACAATTTTCTCAATTTTGACTGAATCTGAGTCAATTTGAGAACTATGAATTGATTCTAAAAGCAATCCAAACTGTTTGTAGTATTTTTTCTTTGGGTAAATTAATACTATTCCATTACCGTTTCCATAAATATATTTTTGTTCCTCACTTTTCAATACTTCAATTTTTTCAATCCAATTTGGATTTATGGTATTTGGAATTGAGTCAAAAAAATATTCAGTTTTGTCCATTTTTATTACAAACTTGGGTAACGAATCTAGTTGCTCGTTATTTATTCGAACAGAAATGTCATTTAAATTCTGTCCGTAAGTGAAAAATGTAAGCGAAAAAATCAGTATTGTAAATATGTATCTCATTTGCAGTTCGGTTTTCTAAAATTGGCTACAACGTCAGTCCATCTAAAAACCGCCGTTTAGTTTAATTTTTGCTCAAATGTAATGGGTTTTAACGAACTTTCAAAATATAATGAGGTACTTTGACTAAAATGCTTGGAGGTTTAGAAAACACATACCGATTTGTTAGTTAGCTCCAGCGGAGCGGTATAGATATCTTCGTGTAAGAAATAGTACACAGAGAGACACAGAGGGTTCACGGAGTGGCACAGAGGATTATATATTTTTTTCTCAGTGTTTCTTCGTGTCTTCTTCGTGCTCTTCGTGTAAGAATAGTACACAGAGAGACACGGAGTCTCCACAGAGTGGCACGAAGTATTTAATTCCTCGTAGGGGCTACATCATAATAGAAAATACATACCAATTTGTTTGTTAGCTCCAGCGGAGCGAAATAGATATCTTTATGAAAGTAAATTTCTTGCTCCGTAATCCTAAAATGCCTTGTTTTTTGTTCCCATTTTACACTTTTTTGTGTAAACCTATTTCAGGGAAAGATAGTTTTCATCAAAAAAATGTCAATTGTTTTTCTTTTATTGGGGTCATTTCTTTAATGAAACTATCCCATTGTGAAAGATTAATACTCAAACTATACTTGTCGTTCAAAGAAGTTATCTGCTCTTCAACTTCTTTTTGACTAATCGAATTTACTATCCTTAATAAATCCAAACGCATTAAAAGATCTTTTGTAAAAACTCTCTTAGCATCAGAAAATGTTATTGATTTCAAAAACGCTTCTGTTTTGCTATAATTGAGCAATATGATTGCATATACAGCAAATTCAATTTTATCAAATCCAATGAAATAACAGGTGTCATCTAGCATAACAGGTTTGTCGTTTTGTGGCAACACCAATGTAAAGTGGTATGTTTTATATAAGCCTGAAATTGCAACCTTGAATGGTTTAAATGAATAATCCCCGATTCCAAAAATTGAAAATAATGGTTTCCCATTATAAATACTTGATTTTCTGGCTTGAAAATTAGAAATATTCTTTTTTAAATAGGCATATGTTTCGGGATATAAATGCTGAATATATGCAGTTTCTTGTCCAACTCTTGTTTGTGTAACAATAGTATATTTTCTTATGCTTTTTATAACGGTATTTTTTAAATCAGAGCTTTTTAAAAAGCCATAAACCAAATCTTCTTCGATATTAATTTCATCAGATTGATTATTCACAAAATGTCCGTTTACTCTTTCTAATTCCATAATAGCGGTACAATCGTGCTTTATCCCTTGTCTCCACTCAAAAGGACATACGCCATCAATTTCTTTTGTTACATTATAATCCGCAAGATTCGAAACAAACTTTGAATTAAGCCAGCCAAAACTTAATCTTTTCTCTAAACTATAAAAATCAAATTCATTACATTCAAAACTTGGGCGTGAATTGAGTTGACAATAAACCAAAGACGCTTCAACTGAAACATTAAATTCCTTTTTACTATCAATGCAATATTTTTCTATTTCACCAACTCTATACTTTTTGTCTTTTTGGTCAAAAACGATGTTTTTTACAACTGAGTTTTTTACCAATAGTGCCAAATTTCCGTTATGCGTTTGAAAAGCATCTAAAAGCATTAAAGTAATATACTCGGCAATATCAAAATTACCTTTGCCTGTCATTGCATCTAAGCCATTTTGATTCTTGAAATTTGATTTTTTGGGAAGATTTGAAGAATTAAGGCTACCTAATTTTGAGTTTGTTACCCAAGGTGGATTTCCTATTATTAGTAATTTTTCAGCTGGAAACTGTTTTGAAATATTTTTAAAATCAAAATCAAAAATACTGCAATGTGTGATTGTTATTTCTGGTTTGTTACTGTCAGGATTTGAAAGAAAAAAATCGAGAATACTAAATTTAGTTTCCCAAACATACGGTTTATAAATTTCGATTCCAAAT
>JAAYPI010000080.1 GCA_012519885.1 Bacteroidales bacterium | reverse complement strand
TTGATTTTTGTGTAATCAGATAGGTGAAGCATTTCTTGGTTGGTAGCTGCTGCAATATGAATAATGGCATCGCAACCTGTTGCAGCATCTTTCACATCTTCAAACTTGGTAATGTCTCCGTGAATAATGTTACAGGCGTTAAGTTCTTCTCGAGAGTTCCGAAGTAATGCTTTCACCTCGTAGCCTTTTGCCAATAACAGTAATGCTGTATTTACGCCAAGCATACTGTTTGCTCCTGTAAGCAGTACTTTGTTTATCATGTGTTTGATATATTCTTGAAAACAGCGTAAAAATACTAAACATATTTGGATTTTCAATACAATTTATTGAAACATGACACACAATATAAATAATTGAAAAATAATATGTTATCAATTGTAGCTCAAAAAAAGAAAGCAAAAATAACTATAAATTAAAATCCTTTTGTAGCTTTGCACTCAATTTACCTTAAAATTAAACGATATGTCTGTAAGTATTAAAGAAGTTGTTTCACGTAAAGACTTGAAGAATTTTGTTCAATTTGGAACTGATTTATACCACGATAGCCCATATTTTTGTCCACCTTTATTTTTTGATGAAATCAATACCCTTGATAAAAAGAAGAATTCTGCTTTCGAAGTGTGTGAGGCTATTTATTATTTAGCCTATAAAAATAATAAAATTGTTGGTCGCATAGCTGGTATAGTTAATCATAGAGCCAATGAGGCTTGGGGAGTTAAAAAAACGCGTTTTGGTTGGTTCGATTTTATC
This sequence comes from Bacteroidales bacterium, assembly GCA_012519885.1. GTDB lineage: Bacteria > Bacteroidota > Bacteroidia > Bacteroidales > Paludibacteraceae > JAAYPI01. The sequence goes on along the minus strand of JAAYPI010000080.1, from coordinate 14,064 downwards.
GATGATACAGATGTATCGTTTAGTTTACTAAAAGCTGTTGAAAATTGGGGAAAAGCCAAAGGGATGGATAGCATCAATGGACCTGTTGGATTTACTGACTTTGACCACGAAGGTTTACTTATTGAGGGATTTGACCAATTAGGGACACTTGCCACTATTTATAATTATCCGTATTATGCAAAGCATTACGAAGCGTATGGCTTAACCAAAGACATTGATAGCCTTGAATGGAAAATTTATACGCCCAAAGAAGTGCCCCAACGTATGGCACGTATTTCAGCTTTGGTAAAAGAAAAATACAATTTACGCTATGTCAAGGTAAAAAGCCACAAAGAATTGGTAAAACGTTTTGGATACACATTTTTTGATTTAATAGATGAGGCGTATCGTCCCTTATACAATTATTCTCCACTCACGGAGAGTCAAAAAAAATACTATTGCGAAATTTATTTCCCTATGCTTAATTTTGATTTTTTATCCTTGGTAGTGAATGATAAAGACGAATTGGTAGCCTTAGGAGTAAGCATGCCTGATATAACCAAAGCCTTACAAAAATGCAGGGGTAAATTATTCCCATTTGGTTTTATCCATATATTAAAGGGGTTAAAAGCTAAAAAAATTGATGTAATTGATTTGATGTTAATTGCAGTACGTCCAGATTATCAAAACAAAGGGGTAAATTCGTTGTTATTTGATGAACAAACTCCTTATTACAATAAATATCAAGTAAAATATTCGGAGTCATCGCCTGTGTTGGAAACAAACTTAAAGAGTCAAGCCAATTACGCCTATTTTGAAACCGAACAACACAAACGTCGTCGTATTTATATTAAGCCGATAGTTTAATAAACAAAATGGGAGAAAATCGTTCGTAGATTTCTCCCATTTTTTTGTCTAATGAAATGCTATTATTTCAGAGCCTTTACACAACCAGGTTTCAGTTGTTTGAAAAAATCATTTCCTTTGTCATCAACCAAGATAAAAGCTGGAAAATCTTCTACTTCAATTTTCCAAATAGCTTCCATTCCAAGTTCAGGATATTCGATGCATTCAATTTTTTTGATGTTGTTTTGAGCTAAAATAGCCGCTGGTCCGCCGATAGAACCAAGATAAAAACCGCCGTATTTTTGACAAGCGTCAGTTACTGCTTGACTGCGGTTTCCTTTTGCCAACATAATCATGCTGCCTCCTTGCGACTGAAACAAATCCACATACGAATCCATACGTCCAGCTGTAGTGGGACCCATCGAACCACACGCCATGCCTTGAGGCGTTTTTGCTGGTCCTGCATAGTAAATAGGATGATCTTTAATGTATTGTGGTAACCCTTCTCCGCTATCAATGCGTTCTTTTAATTTTGCATGAGCAATATCTCTACCTACAATAATGGTGCCATTGAGTGATAATCTGGTAGCCACAGGGTATTTTGATAATTCAGCCAATATTTCTTTCATCGGACGGTTAAGGTCAATGTGTATCGCATCACCTTCGCCCGCTTTACGCATTGATTCAGGAATATATTTCCCTGGATTGTCTTCCATTTTTTCTATCCAGATGCCTTTTTTGTTAATTTTAGCCTTTATATTGCGATCAGCCGAACACGATACAGCCATCGCTACAGGGCAAGATGCTCCGTGGCGAGGCAAACGAATGATACGCACATCGTGAGCAAAGTATTTGCCGCCAAATTGAGCACCAAAGCCCGATTCTTGAGCCGCAGCAAGTATTTTTTGTTCTAATTCTATATCTCTAAATGCTTGTCCGCCTTCGTTGCCTTTTGTGGGCAGTTCGTCGTAATATTTGGTAGAGGCAAGTTTTACCGTTTTTACTGCTGCATCAGCCGAAGTGCCACCTATTACAAATGCTATATGATAGGGTGGACAGGCAGAAGTGCCTAAGGTTTTCATTTTTTCAACTAGGAATTTTTCCAAGGTTACGGGGTTAAGCAACGCTTTGGTTTCTTGAAATAAATAGGTTTTATTTGCAGAACCGCCTCCTTTGGCTACAAATAAAAATTTATATTCATCACCCTGTGTGCTCATGATGTCAATTTGAGCAGGTAGATTTGTTCCTGAATTTATTTCGTTGTACATATCCAACGGAATGGTTTGCGAATAACGCAAATTTTCTTCGGTATATGTTTTGTAAATACCAAAAGATAAAGCTTCTTCATCATTGCCATTGGTCATTACATGTTGACCTTTTTTTGCAAATACTGTTGCAGTACCTGTATCTTGACAAAAAGGTAAAACTCCTTTTGCCGATATTTCAGCATTACGCAACATAGTAAGAGCCACATACTTGTCGTTTTCGCTGGCTTCGGGGTCGGCTAAAATCGCTGCTACTTGTTGTTGGTGAGCAGGTCTGAGCATAAATGCCACATCACGCATAGCCACGTTGGCAACTTGCGTTAAGCCTTCTACATCAACTTTTAAAATTTCTTTTCCTTCAAAATTGCTGACTGAAACATACTGGTCAGTAAGTAAATAATATTCCGTAGTATCTTTACCTAGCGGAAATGGTTCTTGGTACTTAAATGTTGGTATTGCCATACTATATATCGTTTATGCGGACACAACAATGTCCATTTTTATATCATGTAATTCAGTGGGTATGCTCTCGTAAATTTGCTCGCTATATGCCAACGCTATTTTCGTTGTTGTTGTATGTTGTAACAATCTATCGTAATACCCCTTGCCTCTTCCTAATCGATGCCCTAATTCATCAAATGCTACACCTGGAACGATAATTAAGTCGATATCCGACAAACTTACCTCACTATCTGTCCTTGGTTCTTGAATAGCAAAAACTCCTTGTTGCAATTCTTTGCTTGAGCTATATGGTTTTATCACTAATTCAGTGTTTTTTACCACAGGCAAATAAATTTTTTTTTCTTTTTCCCAAGTGCGAATTAGCATAGATGTGTTTACCTCGTCTGGTAAAGCCCAATAGCACAGTATATGTTTAGCTTCTTTAAATTCTTGTAATTGCTCTAACTGTGCAAATATAGTAATTTCTTTTTCAATTCGCTCAAAAGAAGACAAAGCAAGCACTTTCAGTTTTGTAAGTTGTCTGATGGCTTGCTTTGTAAACGGTATCATAACATTTAGTTATTTATTTTCGTATTCTTTCCAATCAATATTCAACATATTGCCTGATTTCAAAAATTCTGAGTGCATACCAAAACAAGAGCATAAGCAGTGAGGAGTTTGGTCTTTAGCATGAATTTTCAAATAATCATTTAAAATATCTTTGTATTCTGGTGCCACACAATTGTCAATTATTTCATGGGCTCGTTGGATAGGGCTTTTTCCACGTAAATCAGCTACCCCGTGTTCAGTGATAATTATTTTTACAGAATGTTCGCTTTGGTCAACATGCGACACCATCGGCACAATAGCACTAATTTTACCACCTTTTGCAGTAGAAGGTGTAGTATATATTGATAAATAAGCACTACGAGTAAAATCACCAGCACCACCAATACCATTCATCATTTTTGTACCCATTACGTGAGTACTGTTGATATTTCCAAAAATATCAGCTTCTAATGCAGTATTAATGGCAATTAGTCCCATGCGACGAGATACTTCTGGACTGTTTGATATTTCTTGTGGACGTAATACTAATCTTTCTTTGAAGAAATCTAGATTGGCATAAATATCTTGCAATACGGGTGTTGTTACAGTAAGCGAGCAACCGCTAGCAAATTTTATACTTCCTTGTTTCATTAACGAGATAACAGAATCTTGAATAACTTCTGTGTACATTTCGAAAGGAGGAATTCCTGGGTTTTCACCCAATGAAGCCATTACTGCGTTCGCAATATTGCCTACACCAGATTGTATGGGTAAAAATTGTGGTGGAATGGTTCCTCTTTTAATCTCATTCGCCAAAAAGTTGGCAACATTTTCACCAATACGTTTTGTTACATCGTCAATCGGAGAGAAACCACCTACCTCGTCAGGCTTGTTTGTTTCAACGATACATAAAATCTTTTTTGGGTCAATTTTTAACGTGGGCGAACCAATACGATCGCTTGGTTTGTAAATAGGAATTTCTTTTCTATATGGGGGATCTAGAGGTTCATAAATGTCGTGAATTCCTTTTAATCCTTTTGGATGATAATGATTTAATTCGATAATAATTTTGTCGGCTAAACGAACAATGGTTGGAGTAATACCCACAGCTGATGTAAGCACAATTTCACCATCGTTAGTTATATCACAAGCTTCAATAATGGCAACATTGGGACGAGGCATAAATCCGTAGCGTAGTTCTTGAGCAATCATGGACAAATGCATATCAAAATAATTTACGTTATTGTCGTTAATACTCGTACGTAAATCTTTGTTCGATTGGTAAGGAGTACGGAAAGAAACCGCATTAGCACGGGCTAATACTCCATCTAACGAATCGCCTGTAGAAGCTCCAGTATACATGCCTATTTTGAAAGGCTTACCTTCTGCGTGAAAACTTTTTGCTCTGTCAGCAATAGCTACTGCTACTTCTTTTGATGAACCGGCAGGGGTAAATCCACTAAATCCGATTACATCCCCATCATTGATATAGCTTGCAGCCTCTGCTGCAGATACTACTTGAAAACTAGTTTGCATGTTAATTAAGTATTTTAGTATGTTGTTTTTAAGGCAACAAAGATACTATTTTTTATTTTCAACGTCAACTCCGTTGGTTAAAAAAAACAGTAATTCTTCGGCGGAAATATTAAAGTATAATTTTCCTCTTTCTGAGAGCGATATTTTACCCGTTTCTTCAGAAACTACTATGGTGGTAGCATCTGTTTTTTGCGAGATACCGAGGGCAGCTCTATGTCTCAGACCTAGGTTCTTTGGGATATCTTGTGTATGTGAAATAGGAAGGATGCACCCAACTGCTTTGATTCGGTTATTTGCTATTATCATAGCACCGTCATGTAAGGGGGTGTTTTTAAAAAAAATATTTTCTATTAATCGTGCTTTAATGTATGCTTCAATCTTTTCCCCTGTTTTTGCATATGCAGATAGGTCAGCATCATTTTGAATAACAATGATAGCCCCTGTTTTCGACTTGGATAAGGTTTTGCATGCATCTGTTATTTCAGAGATATAATTGATTGTTTCGTGAGCTTTTTTGCTAAAAAATAGTTTGCGAATGTAACCAAGTAATCCTTTTGATTTACGTTTACTGCCAAACTTTGACATAAAACCTCTTATTTCATCTTGAAATAAAATAACCAACACAATGGCTCCAACATTTACAAATTTATTCATGATAGAACCCAATAATTCCATTTGAAAAACAAACGACACAAAAAACCAAATGATGATAAAAATAAGTACTCCGATAAACACGTTCATGCCTGATGTACCGCGAAGCAATTTATATGTTTGAAACAATAAAATGGCAACAATTAATATGTCAATACTATCTTTTAACCCAAATTCAAAAATCATGGTGTATGGTTTTAAGTTTTTCTGTTAATGCAATTACTTCTGTTGCTTCTTTTACATCGTGTACTCTTAGTATATGAGCTCCTTTCTCTATTAACAATGTATGTAGGGCTGTAGTTCCGTTTAGACTCTCTTCGGCTGATGTATGTATTACTTTTTGAATCATGGATTTTCGCGAAATACCCACCATGATAGGTAATTGAAAGTGATGAAACACTTCAAAATGTGCAATGAGTGCATAGTTTTGTTCAAGTGTTTTACCAAAACCAAACCCTGGGTCTATAATAATATCGCTTATACCTCGTTGTTTCAATAAATCTAATTTTTCAGAAAAATAATACAACACCTCTGGAATGAAATGTTCATAATTGGGATTTTCTTGCATTGTTTGTGGGGTACCCTGTATATGTGTAAGTACGTAGGGAATATTCCATTTGGCAATTGTGTCAAACATGTTTTTGTCGAGAGTTCCACCTGATATGTCATTGATAATATCTACTTGGTATTCTTTAATGGCAAACTCTGCTACCGAAGCACGAAATGTGTCAAGTGAAATAATGCTGTCTGGAAACTCTTTTCGACAAGCAGAAAGGGCTACGTCCAAACGATTGATTTCTTCTTTTTCTGAAATGTCAGTGGCATTTGGTCGAGATGAATAGGCTCCGATATCAATAATTGTAGCTCCTTGATGTAAAGAGCTACACACCGCAGTAGATATCTCATTAGGGAGATTTATACGGCTTTTTGTATAGAAAGAGTCGGGAGTAACATTAATAATAGCCATTACCAAAGGAGTATGTAATTGTAGTAATTTTCCTTTGACACGAATACTTAAATGTGCGTTTGTATGTATCATAAAAATGGTAATGATAGAAATAAAATGTATGAAAAAATAGGGAAAACCACCCGAATGCTTTGCAAAATTAAAAATTTATCTTCATCTTTGCACAGTTTTTTACAGATATTTAAAAAAAATACCTAAATCACACAATAAGAAACACAAAAATCTGTTATCTTTGTAAGCCAATTTTAAATTTTGATTCAAACTATGAAAATCAATCTTCTTCAAAAAGTTATTCTTTTTTTAACTCTTATCGCTTTTTTCGCCTGTAAAAACGATAAAAACGTTTCCAATACAACTGGTTGGAAATACAACGACAAAAAACACAGTGGATTTCAAGTTGTTCACGATTATGAGCAAGACACTCCTCCAGGCATGGTTTTAGTAGAAGGGGGTACCTTTACTATGGGTCGTGTTACCGAAGATACATACAGTGAGTGGAATAATTATCCTCGTCGTGTAACAGTTAGTACTTTTTATATGGATCAGCACGAAGTTTCCAATCTAGATTGGAGAGAATATGTGTATTGGATGAGGTTAATGTTTTCTGCATCACCAAAATTAGTAAACAGAGCATTGCCTGATACATTGGTATGGAGGGATGAGTTAGCTTATAATGAACCTTATTTAGAGTATTATTTTTCGCATGTAGCCTACCAAGAATATCCTGTGGTTGGTGTTAGCTGGGAGCAAGCGGTAGATTACTGCTTATGGAGAACAGACCGTGTAAATGAGTTACGTATGGTACAAGCTGGCGTTATTGACTTACCCGACTTTAAAGCCTTGCACAAGGATTCAGCAACTGTTGAAAAGCAAGATAGTTTTGCTAGAAAACAACTATTTAATGTGGATAAATACCTAAAAAATTCTGATTATAAACCAGACAAAGAAAAGAGCAAAGTAAAAACAGTGTTTGGAGATGCTCGTAAAACAAATATGTCTGATGGAATTTTGTTGCCACAATACCGCCTGCCAACTGAGGCAGAATGGGAGTTTGCTGCTTATGGTATCAAATCAGAAGAAGGAATGGAAAACTATGACGAAAGACGCATATTCCCATGGGATGGCTCTCAGCTAAGAAACCCAACAAAAAAACATAGAGGAAAAATGATGGCAAACTTTGTAAGGGGTCGTGGTGACTACATGGGTGTTGCAGGTGATTTGAATGATAAAGCATCGATTACTGCTCCAGTGAGTTCATTTTGGCCCAACGATTATGGTTTGTTCAATATGGCGGGTAACGTAAACGAGTGGGTAATGGATGTATATCGTCCAATGACTAGCGAGAACGTTCAAGAATATAATCCTTTCCGTGGTAACATGTATGTTTCACCTATTTTTAATGATTCAATTTCTGATGCAGGAACAACAAGAATTGTAAAACTTGATAGCTTAGGAAGAACTGTAAAAGCCATAGCAGTAAGTAAGGATTCAATTTCTGATTACGTGAAATATGATGTACGTAACTATGAAGATGGTGATGCAAAAACAAGTGTTGATGCAAACCAATGGAAAAATGATATTGACCCAGACGAATCAACCAAACGTTTATATAATCCTGATACCGATGCAGAAGGAATGTTAGCTACTCATATCTCGAATACAACTCGTGTATTTAAAGGTGGTGGTTGGAAAGATAGAGCGTATTGGTTAAATCCTGCAACAAGGCGTTATTTGGAACAAACAAAAAGTCGTAGCGATTTAGGTTTCCGTTGTGCTATGAGCCGTGTAGGTTCTGACAAAGGAAATCAAGATAAAAAATAAGCTGTAGAAAGTTTATTGAAAAAATATAGAAAAGGATAGCTAGATAAGCTATCCTTTTTTGACGTAAATTATACTATCTATATGAATATACAAACGCATCTTTTCGCAAATAATATACGCTTGTTGCACGTGCACGACAATTCTGAGGTGGCATATGCAGGTGTTATTATTAATACGGGAACACGTGATGAGTTGCCAAATGAAGAAGGCTATGCTCATCTTACTGAACATATGCTGTTTAAAGGAACGCAGAAAAGAAATAGCACGCAAATAATAAACCGGATAGAAGATGTGGGTGGTGAGCTGAATGCTTATACTAGTAAAGAAGAAACCGTTGTTTATTCGGTATTCCTTACTAAATATCTCAATTCAGCTGTAGATGTAATTGTAGATATTGTATTTAATTCCATCATAGCTCAACATGAATTGCAAAAAGAAGTAGATGTTGTAATAGATGAGATTCATTCTTATATGGATAGTCCTTCTGAATTGATTGTAGACGATTTTGAGAATTTACTATTTAATCAATATGCTATAGGAAGAAATATATTGGGAACTGAAGAAAGTTTACAGAAATGTACGCCAGAGTCGTTAAAAGAATTTATCAATCGTACATACACAACAGATGAAATGGTGTTTTTTACGCTTGGTAATTTTTCTATCGAGAAAGTTATTCGTACACTCGGGAAGTATATAGCAAGCATACCTGCTACTAAGCGAACCTATGCTAGAGAAACCCCTATCGACTATGTTCCGACAAGGGTTACATTAGAAAAAAAAACACTTCAAGCTCATTATATACTAGGTAATAGAGCTTATTCTATGCAAGAAGAAAAACGATTTGCCTTTCATTTGTTAAATAACATAGTAGGAGGGCAAGGAATGAATAGCCGATTGAATATGTCGTTGCGAGAAAAAAGTGGCTTGGTGTATACCGTAGAATCTCATTACACGCCTTATTCAGATACTGGCTTATGGACAGTATATTTTGGAACAGATCATACAGATGTGCCCCAAGCATTACGACTTATATATAAAGAAATAAAAAAGGTAAAAGAGAATCAATTGTCTCCTATCCGCCTATTTAAAGCTAAACAGCAATTAATAGCCCAAATGCTTATTGCTGGAGAAAATAAAGAAAACTGGATTATAGCAAAGGCAAAACATTTTTTAAATTTTAATAGTTTGATGGAACAAACAGAGATAGAAGCCAAGATTATGGCAATTAGTTCATCTCAACTTTGTGACGTTGCCAATGAATGTTTGCAAGAAGAACAATTTACCCATTTGCATTATATGTAGCTAAAAATGAATATATCAAGTCAATTAGATGAGTATATATTGCAACATTCGGAGCAAGAGCCGTTGTTGTTGCAAGAATTGTACAGAGAAGCCCATGTGCGTTTGTTGCGTCCTAGGATGGTTTCTGGACATTTACAAGGACGTATATTAAGTATGCTTTCTAAAATGATACAACCAAAACGTATTCTTGAAATTGGTACATTTGCCGGATATTCTGCTTTGTGTTTGGCAGAAGGGCTACCTGCTGATGGAAAAATTATTACCATAGAAATTGATGATGAAATGGAGGATTTTGCTCGTTCTTTTATTGATAAATCTCCATATAAAGAACAGATAGAATTGGTAATTGGCGATTCGTTGCACCTTATACCAACCATGGACGAGAAATTTGATCTTGTATTTATTGATGCTGATAAACGTGATTATTGTGCTTATTACGATGTTGTATTTGATAAAGTGCTATCTGGCGGTTATATTTTTGCAGATAACACATTGTGGGATGGTAAGGTTGTAGAACCTTTAGTGCCCAATGATAAACAAACAGCAGGTGTATTAGCATTTAATAGGTATATTGCAGCAGATACGCGTGTAGAAAAAGTGGTATTGCCCTTGCGTGATGGATTAACCTTAATACGAAAAAAATAACTTCCAGAAAAATATCGTATATTTGCATAGAATAAAGTAATAACATGTATGGAAACAAAAAGACAAAATAAAATAGCTCGACTGATTCAAAAGGAAATAAGTGAAATTTTGCAGTCGATTACGAAAGAGATGAATCAAGGGGTATTGATTACTCCAACTATTGTGCGTGTGAGTCCAGATTTGGGCGTAGCAAAAATTTATCTGAGTATATTTCCTTCTGAAAAAAGTGCCGATATGTTAGCATTTGTTACAGAAAGAAGCCAAACCATTAAACATCATTTGGCTGGTCGTACTCGGTTTCAGTTACGTACTGTACCTAGTTTATCTTTTTACCTTGATGATTCGCTTGACTATATCGAACATATCGATAAACTTCTAAAATAAGGAATAGCCGTGAATTTTCCTTTATACATAGCTAAGAGGTATTTGTTTTCAAAAAAATCGCACAATGCCATTAATATTATATCGCTTATTTCAGCAAGTGGAGTAGCTGTAGGTACTGTAGCATTGGTCTGTGTATTGTCTGTTTTTAACGGATTTCAAGGAGTGATAGAAGGATTGTTTGGTAAGTTTGATGCACAGTTGCAAATTACCGTGAATGAGGGGAAAAGTTTCAATCCACAAATTTCTTCTGTACAATCTTTGTACAAGATGCCCGAAATAAAAGTAATATGTGAGGTGGTTCAGGATAATGCCTTGCTCATTTTTTCTGATAAACAAACACCAGCTGTAATCAAAGGGGTGGAAGAAAATTACACTCAACTCAATGCTATGGATGAAATCCTGTTAGATGGTGAATTTAAATTGTATGATGGCGTATTTGATATGGGCGTGGCGGGTGTTGGATTAGCACAAACTTTGGGTTGTGGAGTGCGTTTTGTAGAACCATTACAGTTGTTTGCCCCCAAACGAAATACTACTGTCAGCTTAGCTCGACCAGATAATGCGTTTACGTCTGAATTTGTTTTTTTATCTGGTATTTTTATGGTGCAACAAGCCAAATATGATGCTAATTTATTGTTTGTAAGGTTGCCATTGGCACGTAAATTATTCGGCTATGATAATGAGGTTACCTCTTTAGAACTTAGGCTAACTGATGGTGCAAATGAGTTACAAGTACAAAAAAAAATACAAACTGTATTGGGTGATACTTTTTCAGTAAAAAATAAATACGAGCAGCAAGCTGATTTTTTCAGAATGATGGAAGTAGAAAAATGGATTACCTATTTAATTTTATCTTTTATTGTGCTAATAGCTATTTTTAATGTAGTTGGGTCTCTCTCGATGTTAATTATCGAAAAGAAAAATGATACCAAAGTATTAATGAATTTAGGAGCAAATCGAAAGTTGATTTTTAAAATATTTTTATTTGAAGGATGGCTTATATCTATACTTGGGGTAGTTGTGGGTATTCTACTCGGATTAGTTGTATGTTGGATTCAGATACAGTTTGGCATCTTATCGTTGAATGGTACAGATGGAGCATTTGTTGTAGAAGCATATCCTGTGTTGGTAAAGTGGACAGATATCGTGTTAATATTTGGTACAGTTAGCCTTTTAGGTTTTTTGGCTGCCATTTATCCTGCACATAAGTTGACAAGAGAAGTAAAATAAAGGATTAATATGTGTAAACATGAGTATAAAATATGAAAAAGCTTGTTTTTATTTTTGTTAGTGCACTATTCTATTCTGTCTCAATAGTAGCACAAGATGATTCTCTGTTGGAGTATGTACATTTATTCCCCAATTGTGTAGATAATGAAGAATCTACCATTTATGGTGGTACGTATGGCGAGTATCCTCCTGAAATAGAAGACGCTATTTTTCCAGGAGGTGGGTTTGTAAAGATGTCGCAGTATATTTATACAAACACCGAAATGCAACCCGCATATACCGGCGAAATAAACGAAAATGGAGACTCCCTGTTGGTTACGGGTATCGTGAGAGTAGAATTTGTAGTAGATAGGTGTGGTAAGGTAGGGCGTGTGCGTGTGGTAGAGTCTGTATCCGAACTGCAAGATGCAGAAGCTTTGCGAATAGTCGAAGGTTTTCCGATTTTTAAGCCTGCAAGTTTAAAAGATTACCGAGTTAAAATTGCGTATATAGCCCCTGTGTATTTTAGCAAGAAAGTAATGCCACGCAAAGCCCCCGAAATAGATTATGATAGTTATTATTATTGGTAAGCATGATTGATATAAAAGAATTATCCTTATTGGCAAAAAAAGCCGAAGCTTCGTCGAAACATCTTTTTAGAAAACACAAAAAGATTGTAGAAAAACTTGATGATCATGTGGCAGTTTTGCACGAAAAATATACTGCACAGTACGATTGTTTAGCTTGTGGTAATTGCTGTCGTAGTTTAGGACCTTTTCTTACGGATAGGGATATTGACAAGATAGCCAAAGCCTTGCACTTAAAACCATCGGCAGTGGTAGAAAAGTATATCCGTATTGATGAAGATGGCGACTATGTGTTTAAAACCATGCCTTGTCCATTTTTGATGCCAGATAATTATTGTCAGATTTACGAAAACAGACCCAAAGCTTGTAAGGAATATCCACATACTGACAGAAAAAAGTTTTACCAAATAACCAATCTTAGTATTAAAAATAGCCACGTTTGCCCCATTGTGTACGAAGTGTTGGAAGACTTAAAGAAAGAATTAAAATGATAGCGATAGGAGATACCATTGTTAGTTTTGATGACATAAACGAACAATTTTTGTGCGATATAGCCTCTTGCAAAGGAGCTTGTTGTATCGAAGGTGATTGCGGTGCACCCCTTACTCTCGACGAAGTAGGTATCTTAGAGGAAATATTGCCTGTGGTGTGGAACGATTTATCAGAAGCAGCCAAAAAAGTAATTGACAAACAAGGTGTAGCGTATGCTGACATAGAAGGCGAAATGGTAACATCTATTGTAGGCAACAAAGACTGCGTATTTACCTACCAAGAAGATGGGGTATGTAAGTGTGCCATCGAAAAAGCTTATAACGAAGGCAAAACAACTTTTAAAAAGCCCATATCGTGTCATTTATATCCCATTCGCATACAAAAGTACAAGCAATTTACCGCCGTTAATTACCATAAATGGGATATATGCAGTGCCGCTTGTGTATTGGGCAAGAGACAGAAATTGCGTATGTATCAATTCTTAAAAGAACCGCTTATACGCCGTTTTGGTAGCGATTGGTACAACGAATTGGTAGTAGTAGCTTCAGAACTCGATAAACAAGGGGTGAAATTACGTAGAAAATAAGCAAAAAGTGGCATTTTTTTTGTTTCGATGTTGCACAAAACAAAAAATGGCAGTATATTTGCACGCTCAATTACAAAAGCAACTATTGGAAATGCGATTCCGATAAAACAAAAATGCGAAAATAGCTCAGTTGGTAGAGCATAACCTTGCCAAGGTTAGGGTCGCGGGTTCGAGTCCCGTTTTTCGCTCTGTTTTTGCTCTGGTGGTGGAATTGGTAGACACGCAGGACTTAAAATCCTGTGATCATTACGATCGTGCGGGTTCAAGTCCCGCCCGGAGTACGAAAAACGCTATTCGTCTGATATGTTCAGATTGATAGCGTTTTTTTTAGTATATTATATTACATGGTCTTTGTAAAGCGACAATTGTATTTATTGTTTTATTAATTTTTTTACAATAATACCTTCGTTAGTTGTGATTTTTAAGGAGTATATCCCTTCGGTTAATTGAGAGATGTCAATACGTGTGATACTATCAGGTATTGGGGTATATTTAACTATTTTCCCTTGTAAGTTTGTTATTTCCAATATCCCATTTTTCACTCCTTCCACAATAATATTGTCTTTGCTAGGATTTGGATAAATACGTACATTGTTTGTGCAATCGGTATAACTTCGACATAGCGAGACGCTACGGCGAACACCCAGATTGTCGAAATTTACACTACGGCGAACAGGGGCAAGTATTCAAGGCAAACTCAGAGACGTAGATGGTTGGGTAAGGAATCGCTTGCGATGCTGTATTTGGAAACAATGGAAGAAACCCGAAAGGAGAAGGAAAAACCTGTTACGACTAGGCGTTGAT
>JAAYPI010000079.1 GCA_012519885.1 Bacteroidales bacterium | reverse complement strand
TAGCTCATAATGTTGCCTCCGTTTGAATGTTGTCTTGATAACTCCATTCTACACGAAAGTTTCATTATGGGCTATTCTTTTACCCTAATTAGGTGGCGCACTTCATTTTACAATCTGTCATAAGCAATTAGAGGAGAGGTAAAATGTCACTGCTTAAAAAAATATTTACTAAAAACAAGCATATTTTCAAGATAGTCTATCCTGTGTATTTTGAGTATAAAAGTCTATTGATTTTTTTCAAAACAAGGAAAGCTCTTTCAGAAATAAAATATCCGGGTAACACAATATTTTATATTGGTATTCCGGTACATAAAAATCTTGGAGATCTTGCGCAGGGAGTATGTATCAGACGGTGGCTTAAAAAAAATTATCCAAACAAACAGGTCGTTGAAATAGAAACAAACGCATTGGTTAATACAAGGCATTCTTTGCTTAATAAACTTAAAAAGGTATATAAGCAAGGAGATATTATTGTATATCAAAGCGGTTATACTACGACTGATATAGGAGGCTTTGCGGATGAAATGCACCGTGCGGTTATGGATATTCTGCCGAATGCAAAAATGCTTATGCTTCCACAAACAATTTTTTTTGTTAAACAAGAGAATCAAATTCGGACCTCAAAGTGCTATAACAGTATGAAAAAAATGCTGTTTCTCGCAAGAGATCGTGTTTCGTATAATTTAGCGCTTGAGATGTTTCCAGATATTCCGGTAATGCAATTTCCTGACATTGTAACAACAATGATTGGAAAATATACTTTTAACTATGAGCGTAATGGTATTTTATTCTGTTGCAGAAACGACTCGGAAAAATATTATAGCAATTCTGAAATAGATGACTTCATAAAAAAATGCAGTACTCTTTCTAAAACAGATAAAACCGACACAACAAAGTCAGGAAAAACAAAGGAAATTGTTAACAACGCTGAAGCTTATATTAATAAGGAAATTGATTTATACGCTCATTATAAACTTATTATCACGGACAGATATCATGGTACAATTCTTTCGCTTGTAGCGGGTACTCCGGTTATTATTATAAAAACTACTGATCACAAAGTGACAACCGGTGCAGAATGGTTTAAAGGCGTATACGATGATTATGTTTATCTGGCAGAGTCGCTTGAACACAGTTATGAAATTGCCAAAACAGTTCTTAACAAAAAATTTGATTATGCTTTGCCCCCATATTTCGAATCAAATTATTATGACAAATTGCCAGAAATGTTTGAAAAATCAGTGGAGTAAGAAAAAATGAAAATATGCGACTATTCAGTATGCACAGGGTGTGGAGCGTGCGCAAATATCTGCCCAACGCAAGCAATAAAAATGACAATTGGATTGCACGACTTTATTTATCCGCATATTAATAATGAATTATGTTGTAATTGTGGACTCTGTTCCGCAAGATGTCCTGCAAATGCAAAACCAATTAATTCATGTAATGTGAATAAAGTTTATGCTGCTTGGAATAAAAACAAACAAGTGCGTGCTAACTCTTCATCAGGCGGCGTTTTCAATATAATTGCCGAGAAAATCATTTCCGATTTTGGAGTTGTAGCTGGTGCAAAATGGACAAATAATTTTCATCCAGAGCATTGTTTGATTGAAAATAAAGAAAAACTTTTCTTACTTAACGGATCCAAATATGTACAGAGTGACACAGCAAATATTTACTCTGAAGTTAAGGATGCATTAAAAAAAGGGAAGAATGTGTTATTTTCTGGAACACCATGCCAGAACCATGCTTTAAAATCCTACCTTGGTAAGGAGTATAATAACCTTTATCAAATCGACTTGGTTTGTCACGGCGTACCTTCATATGATATGCTTTGTCGTCATATTTGCGAGATAAAAAGTTCAATCAATAAAGTAGTTGATATTAAATTTAGATATAAAAACCCTTACTGGGACTATTGTAGTGTCAAAATTGATTTTACAGATGGTAGCAGTTATGTAAAATACACATCAGACGATTCATACTTTACGTTATTTAATATTGGGTATTCTTTGCGTGATTCGTGCAGACAATGTAAATATACTAATACATATAGATACGGTGATATCACATTGGGAGATTATTGGGGATATAGCCCAAACAGTTCTAAAATGCGTGATTTTCAAAAAGGCATTTCATTAATTCTTGTAAACAGCTTAAAAGGAGAAGAAATTCTCGATAGAATTAAAGGTGATTTAATAATTGAACCTAGCACACTTAACCAAGCAATTAAAGGAAACCGATCATTGAAAATGCCATTCTCACCTCCTGAGGGCGAAGTAAATGAATTTTGGATTGATTATGAAAATGGCATGACAGTTGACGAGCTGTGTAAAAAATATGTTCCTACTCCTTATGTTGTTCCAAAACTTCTTTGGTTACGTAGATTAAAGCGAAAATATAAATGGGTGATAAAAAAAAGTGAGTAAATCAAGAAGCAAGAATGCAATCTTAAATATTTCCTTTGGGTTTATTGCTCAAATCGGCATATTAATCCTTTCTTTTGTTGGTAGAAGAATTTTTTTAAAATTTCTTTCTGTTGAATATCTGGGTATAAATGGATTGTATTCTAATATACTGACAGTTTTATCACTTGCTGAATTAGGAGTGGATACTGCAGTACTTTTTTCATTATATAAACCGGTTGCAGAGAATAACGTTGCATTAGTTTCATCATTGATTAGATATTTTAGAAGAATATATCGAATATTAGCTTTCGCGGTATTTGCTTTTGGAATTAGTCTAATTCCTTTTCTGAAATATTTTATCCAAAGTGAACTGTCGCAGTTTGATTTAATTATTTATTATATTTTGTTCTTAACAAACACAGTAGCCAGTTATTTTGTTGCACATAAGGTTGCTTTGCTTTCGGCTCATCAAGAACAACGAATTCAAAAACTTGTTTCATTGACTTCAACTTTGATTCTTCAAGCTCTTCATATTGTATTATTAATTATATGGAAAAATTACTATGTCTATATAATTGCAACTGTTGCGACAACAATCATCAATAACATTATACTGGGGATTATTTGCGGTAAAATACACCACAATGAACTTAACTATCAAGAAAAGATTGACTTTGATAAGAAACCAATTTATAAACGCATTTACTCTACTTTTCTCTATAAAATAGGTTCAGTTTTAGTGAACAGCACCGACAACATCTTAATATCAATATTGATAAATACTGCTGCTGTCGGTCTTTATTCAAATTACTATACTGTAATAATCGCAATTCAAGGATTTATTTCAATTATTACAACTTCGTTAATTAGCGGAATCGGGAATCTAAGTGTAACTGGGGATAAAAAAAGGCAACATGATATTTTTAATATGTTATTGCTATTTTATCATTTTATAGGAGCCGTCGGCTTTATTGGATTTTCGCTTTTGTTTAATGATGTAATAACTATTTGGCTTGGATCGCAATTTGTATTTAATCAATTGATAGTAACAATTATTTCATTTAATTTTTACTTAACAAATGCAATTAGTCCGGTTTGGATGTATCGTGAAGCTAACGGATTGTTTGACAAAGTAAAAATATTAATGCTAATACGCGCAGGCGTTAATCTTGCCTTATCAATAGCATTGGGATTAATATGGGGAGTGTTCGGCATATTTTTGGCGACCACAATCAGTTTACTGACAACAGGATTTTGGTATGAACCTAAGATTTTATTTTCAAATGTTTTTTTGACATCGTCAAGATCCTATTGGCGTATTCAAAGCAAATACTTCATATTATCTATAACATCATATTTGTTTTCTTATTTTCTAATGCAATTAATTCCAAGTGGTATAGCATTTCTCATAGTGAAAATGGGTTTAATTATAATGGTTAGCTCATTAATATTTTTAATTTTTGTATTAAATAGTCAAGAGGTAAAAACGATTAAATCACTTATTAAGAGGTAATTAAAATGATAAACTTTAATAACAAAACTATTCTGATAACCGGCGGTACCGGGTCCTTCGCAGCTGCCAGATTGCAATGTGTATAACAAACCGTTGTAACTACTGAGTTTGTCATTTTTCAAGTCTATATATTTGAACACAATACATCCAACCACATCATCAGCACTATTAATGTGTAGAGAATCAGGAAAACATGCAAGAGAGGCAGAATAGCGTAGCCTATACATTCAGATGTAATGTGCCAGGAATCCAGGTAACTGATGAGACGCTTGCTGCAGCTAAGTATGCTCAGGAGTGTGGTATAGAACATAGAATTGTAGAAATTTATTGGGATGATTTTGCGAATTTTGCACCTGCTTTAATAAAACAGAAAGGAGCTCCAATACACTCAATTGAAGTTCAAATATATAAGGCAGCTTTACAGGCTAAAAAAGATGGGTTTACAAAATTTATTTTCGGTGAAAGTGCTGATTGTATATATGGTGGCCTCAGCAAATTATTATCACGTGATTGGAAAGTCGGCGAATTTATAGAAAGATATTCATATGTTAAACCGCACGTTGCATTGAAAGAACCTGTTCTGATATATGAGCCAATAAAAAGATTTGAAAATAATGGTTATATAGATGTGCATGGTTTTTTAAATGATGTATTTTATAAGGAGAGCACTGCTTCATATTTTAATGCCTGTGATCTTGCTCAAATAGACTTTGTAGCCCCATTTATGATGACTTTTATGGACAGCCCTTTAGACATTACCCGTGTGCGAAAAGGAGAAAATAAATACATAGTTAGGGATATATTCAGTCGCTTATATCATGGCTTTATCATACCAAAGAAAACTCCTATGCCAAGACCGATGAATAAGTGGCTACATAATTGGGAAGGACCAACTCGTCCTGAATTTTGGCCCAATTGTGTTGAAGGTATGAGTGGCGATCAAAAATGGCTTGTCTATTGCCTAGAGTGGTTTTTGAATTTGTTAGAGGACGGTGTAATTTAATATTTAATAGATGAATTGTCAAGTCAAGTGCGCCACTTCGTGTAGAAAAACTTGAATAGGTGATTTCCAACCTAAGCATTTTCGAGGTCTGGAGTTTATAAGAAACAGGTTGTGTGTTAGTTCATCTTAGCGTACCAAAGAAAGGTCTGTTTTCTTTGGATAAAACTCTCGTAGTAGACCATTGGAATTTTCGTTACTTCCACGTTGCCATGAAGAGTAGGCATCAGCAAAATAAAGCGTCAAACCCAATTGCTCTTTAACGTCCGTATAGCAAGCAAATTCTTTTCCGCGGTCCGTTGTTCCGGTTTTAAATGCACCCTTTGGCAGCGTGTTGTAAAGCGTGGTAATTGCCGTCTGCATAGATGCTGCGGTTCTGTCAGGAGTTTTAAGTGCAGTGTACAGTCGAC
>JAAYPI010000078.1 GCA_012519885.1 Bacteroidales bacterium | reverse complement strand
GGAAGTTCAGCTAAGGTTGCAACCTTGCTATCTTGTAAGGTTGCAACCTTTCTTTCAGAGGTTGCAACCTTCTCTCCGCCATCTCCTTGATTATCAGCACGTTTTTTAGAGGTTGCAACCTTTCTGCCAGAGGTAGCAAGGTTTCTATCACGTAAGCTTTCAACCTTGCTACTTGAGGTGTCAACCTTTCTATCAAAGCTTGCGACCTTGCCACCTGAGGTGTCAACCTTTCTACCTGAGGTTGCAAGGTTTGTGTCTAAGCTTGCAAGCTTAGGTTTTATTTTATACGTAGTCCAACGACCGTAATTTTCAGCTTCCAAATAACCGTCCACACATATTTTTTTCAGCATTTTTGTAATATCTGAACTATGCATATTTAATGCGTACTGTAAACGGTGATTGGAAGTAGAGCCTTCTATCAAGCTAAAAGAGAGTGCAACTAATTCTTCGGGAGTAAAATGGCTTAAATCACCAAAAATAGTGTTCAGTTCATTGTGTACCTGTTCAGGCAATACATTAAACATAGGCAAAGTAAGCTTTACTCTATCCGGCTGATTTTCAATTTCAAGGTAGGGTCTTCGCCAGTGAGAAGCTTGCCAGCCGCTTATAATTTTATCTGCTCCGCTACCTGCTTTTTCGGCACGCCCAATCAGCATAAACATTTTTTGTAGTGCAGGGTTACGACATTCACTTACTCCTCCCGCGTAATACTGTTCCAATGAAACAAGAAGGGTCCCCGGATTGGAAAATACAAACTTTTCCGTATCAAGTTCTATGATAATATTTCCACTTAACGAATAATCTGTATGTACCAATGAATTTACAAAAGCTTCACGCAGAGCAACATGGGCAGGCGTTTCATCAATACGTTCATCTTTTTCTAAATGGAATGGTTTGGGTAGTGTGGATGATAATTTGGGCCACACTTTTAAATAAAACTGAAGTAGGTTACATTCCCAAGTTCCGTCCGGATAAATACGGTCTGTCCATCGTACCTTTTCATCCATAGACAAACGTTCTCTAAAATCAGGAAAATAATCGGGTAAGGCTTCCTGCTCGCGAATACTGTCTTCTTTGCCGAACATCAACAATCCGGCAAGCGTAATACCTTCTTGCTTGGTTTTTCGGTTAATACGATAAGCACCGATTTTTTTCAATAGTTCTTTATCTTCCAAACTGAGCCAAGCATGCCCCGACTTAGTAGATGAAAACAGTTGACGGAACTGACGAATGCTAACGGGGTCTAAATCCTCTATCGTAAAATTCTCCAATAGCAGATTATCTCTTTTAAGTTCAGCAACTGCATCAGCCAACATTCTTTTCACTTCGTCATCGGTACATCGGTAGTCACCTTCATGGTTGCGTTTGTAAGTATTTCCTAATGGATTTCGTGTAAGAAAAACAGGTCTT
Source organism: Bacteroidales bacterium (assembly GCA_012519885.1). Taxonomy (GTDB): domain Bacteria; phylum Bacteroidota; class Bacteroidia; order Bacteroidales; family Paludibacteraceae; genus JAAYPI01. The sequence goes on along the minus strand of JAAYPI010000078.1, from coordinate 2,514 downwards.
TGAGTACGGTGAGCGAAAGGAACCCTGATAGCCAGCAGTTTTTTAGATTTAATCTCAACAACTTTTATATCTTCATTGCTCAAAAGATTAACACTGACAGTATTCGGGTTATTGCAGTTATCCCAAAAATGCTTTTTATATTTTGAAATTTGCTCGTCTGTTAATCCCTCAATCGAAAAAACTCCTCTCTTCTCTTTTACCCCTATAACAATAATTCCGGAATTGGTGTTGGCAAAGGCAGAATATGTTTTCCAAAATTCTTTCGGGAAACCGTCTTTGCCGGATTTATATTCAATTTCGTGGTACTCTTCCGGCAAAAACTCATCGTTGATAAGTGAGTAGATATCATACTCACCACCCAACTCAAAAAGGTTTAGTTGTTTTTCTTTCATTTTAACTCAATTTTAAAACCTAAGTCTTCAAAAACACGTAGCAACTCATTGCGAGATTTTTTTTCTTCTTGTAACAATTCTCCTATTTCCCGCTGCAAACTTTTCATTTTCTCATCAAAATCAATCTCTTCATCCCGATTAACAAACTCAATATATCTGCTCGGCACAAGCGAATAATCCTTCTCTCTTATTTCTTCGATACTTGCGGAATAACAGAATTCGGGAATATCTTTATAAGTAGATTTCCAATCAATTTGCTGCCAACTATGATACGTTTCGGTAATTTTTTGAATATCTGCATCTGAGAATTGGATATATTTTTTCTCGAAAGGCTTGCCCATTTCCCGTAAATCCATAAAAAGAATTTCCTTTTGTCGGTCTCGGTAATTTCTTGTTTCGTCTCCAATTTTCCGAACGGTCTCTTTTTTGTTTTTGTTTAATATCCAAAGTGTTACACTTATATCTGTGGTATAAAACATGTTTCGCGGTAAAATCAGGATAGCTTCCACCAAATTATTTTCAATTAGTTGCTTGCGAATTTTGTATTCGTCACCGCCACCACTTAAGGCGCCATTTGCCAAAAGAAATCCGGCTACGCCATGGTCAGAGAGTTTGGAGGCCATGTGGAGTATCCAACCGTAATTGGCGTTGCTTGTGGGTGGTATTTCGTATCCTTTCCAACGGGGATCATCCAAAAGTTCATTTACTGCTCGCCAATCTTTTTGATTAAAAGGCGGATTTGCCATAATAAAGTCAGCTTTCAGGTCTTTGTGCAGGTCGTTGCTGAATGTGTTAGCGGCTCTTTCACCAAGATTGGCAGAGATTCCCCGAATGGCAAGGTTCATTTTCGCCAGCTTGTAGGTGGTATTGGTATATTCCTGTCCGTAAATGGCAACCTCTTTTTTATTGCCGTGATGCGCCTCGATAAACTTGATGGATTGCACAAACATTCCGCCTGAACCGCAACAAGGGTCGTAAATTACTCCTTTGTACGGTTCAATCATCTCAGCAATCAGATTCACAATGCTTTTGGGTGTGTAAAACTCACCTTTTCCTTTCCCTTCGGCAATTGCAAATTTACCCAAGAAATACTCGTAAATACGCCCGATAACGTCTTGCTCCTTGTCTTTCAGTGTATCTATGCTGTCAATTTCGCTGATAAGAGCGGCTAATTTGGATGTGTCAAGTCCGAGACGGGAAAAATAGTTGTCCGGCAAAGCACCTTTCAAAGCTTTGTTATCTTTTTCAATGGTGTGCAAAGCGGTGTCGATTATCAGCGCGATGTCGTTTTGACGGGATTTGCTCACAATGTATGACCAACGAGTTTCTTCTTTCAGAAAAAAGACATTGTTCATATTGTAAAATTCCGGTCTTTCTATATATTTCTCTTTTCCGCCTTCGATTAGTTTTTTTCGTTGCTCTTCAAATTTGTCACTCACAAATTTCAAAAAAATCAATGCTAGCACTACGTGTTTGTATTCCGAAGGTTCTACACTTCCACGTAGTTTATTCGCCGATTCCCACAACGCAACCTCTATCGCCTTCTCTTTTACTTGTTTTTTTGCCATTTATTAATATTCAGTTTTACTTTATCCTACAAAAATAGAGGTTTTCTCATCCTTTTGATAAACAAATTGATATAATTATAAATCAGCACTATATTTTGGAGTGTTCTTTGAAATTCCAAAAAGTACAGTTTCTTCTGACACGGAAATGTAGTTGCAAAAAGCGGACTTCTGCAATTTTATTTGCAGTTAAATCTAGTAAAGTTTCTTTACGTTTTTCCTCTACTGCTTTCTATCTTCTTTCCTTTTCGGATCTATTTACACAGGAATAATTACAAAAGCAAATAGTCCACGTTTTAGCCTCGAAAGTATTGCCACAGTACTCAAATATTTTCAGTTTACTAAATTAAGCTTTAGTAAGAACAAGAAATAACAAAAATAGCGGTAAGAAAATGTTTTACCGCTATTTACTCGTAAGTTGAATATTTTTGATTGTCTTTACTTCACTTCTTCAAAGTCAACGTCTGTTACATCTTGATCTGTGCTTCCGGAATGATCACCGCCTGCCGCTCCTTCACTTTGTTGACCTGCCTGCTCTCCGCCTTGCTGCTGCGTGG
>JAAYPI010000077.1 GCA_012519885.1 Bacteroidales bacterium | reverse complement strand
TTAGGGGATAATTTTTTTATTTTATCTTTGTCCATAATGCGGGGGTTTTGGCACAACAAATATACTGTTATTCAATGTAATAGCAGTATATTTACCCGCATTTTTTCTGTTTTTATGAATAATTCAGGCTAAATAAAAAATTAAGAAATTGGTATTTTTATTTGGATTTGGTCTTTTTTGACTTATATTTGCAACGCAAATCCATACTAACATAAAAATAACAGCCTATGATCAGGATTTGCAAAAGCGCAATTCATATACTGGATTGCTGATTACAAAGAGAAATATTATACAATTCACAGAAATAGTAGTTTGCTGTGGGTTATGTTTTTGTTTTTTACAAGCTTAAATACATAAAGGTAAGAATAAAAACAAAAACCGGCAAAATCCTTCAGGACAATAAAAAGAAATATATACATTACAAGAAGATTAAATAATAATAAAAAAATTAACAAATTATGAAAAAGAATTTTACTTACTACATTTATTGTTTACTTGTAGTTTCTACTGTGGGGCTTACCAAACTACAGGCCCAGATTAATATCTCGGTGGGAAATACAGTTACTGAAAACTTTGACGGTATCGGTGTTTCAGCGACGGTTACACTTCCGACAGGGTGGAAGATGAGCAAGAACAATACGGTCAGGTCTGTGGATGCTTACAGCTCTGCCGTTACTGTTACGGAAAGGATAGCAGGAGATAATATGGCAAACAATGCGCAAAATGGTATGTATAATTTTGGAGCTGGCGACCCCTCTTCAGCTACTGACCGTGCACTAGGTGGAATCTCTTCGGGTAGTTTAAGTAAAAGTGTAAACATCTATTTGGATTTGTACAATAATGGAGCTGGCGCTATAAATGATTTTAGTATCTCGTATAATGTCGAGAAATATAGGGATGGAATTAATTCAGCCGGATTTAGTATCCAGATGTATTATTCAACGGACGGATCCAACTGGACTTCTGCCGGAAATGATTTTTTGACCAGTTTTGCCGGTGGTGATGCAAATAATAATGGATATGCCTCTGCACCGGGAGCGACTGTTTCGGTAATTGGAAAGACTTTGAACGTTTCCCTGGCTGCAAGCAGCCACCTTTACCTTGCATGGAATTATTCTGTCGCCAGTGGTTCAACAACATCCAACGCCCAAGCTTTGGGGATTGATGATGTAATCATCACAGCCAATAGTCCGGAAGAAGACAAGCCGGTAGAAGTATGGAGAGGTGGAAGTTTTGTTTCAGACCACCTTACTATTCAGGCAGGAATTGGTGGAGCTCAGGATGGCGATGAAGTGCGTGTAGCTGACGGCATATATGAAGAGATAGTGGTTTTAAACAAGCCAAATATTACGCTTAAATCAGTGAACGGACGTGATCATACAATAATTAAATGTCCTGTAACTAATCTGGACCCTGATAATGAAGATAACAAAGCAACATTAGATAATTTGAATGGAATTGCGGCTCAAAAGGATATGGGCACCATTACGGTTGATGGATTTACAGTGCAAGGCTTCCCGGGGGGAATTATCCAGTCTATGGGTAATGCCACAGGCACCAAATTTGTTGTGATAAACAACAAGGTAACACCATATGTATATAATGTCGAAGAATATCTGCGCAATGGTATTCAAGTAACAGGTGATAATTCTCTTGTTGAAAACAATGAGGTTGTTGTTGGCATCTATTATAATGATGAATATGGCAGCTCCGGTATTGGCGTGGTCAACGCCAATAATATTACTGTTAAAGACAACACCCTCACCGGAGGTTATGGTTTTGACCAGTTAGTAATACTGATGCCAAAACCATAACCTCCGGTGAGGGTGTTGTCTTTAACAGTAATATTATTGGCGTTGACCACGCCAATACCGGAGCTGCCATATTCATCATT
>JAAYPI010000076.1 GCA_012519885.1 Bacteroidales bacterium | reverse complement strand
TTTTCATTTTTTTGTCTTTATGCAGCAAAAATTCCTTTGTCATTCTGTCGTCTGTTTTGTCTTCTTACAATGAACGCTAACGTTTTAGGGCTTTGCGTTCGGGCGGGTTTCGGAGCACAAAACTGTCAACCAGCACTGAACTTGAATAGAAGCACAAAGTTCCAAGTTTGCACGTCACCCCGCCTGACGCAAAACCCGTGTTAGCTGCCGTTATTCTTGTCATCTGGTATTTGTGTGTTGTCAAACATAAGTTGTTGGTCTGTTTGTTTATAGTTATTGATAAAACGAAAGGATTTTTCAAGAGTAACGTCACCTATACCTTTTACTGTCAATAGTCGGCTTAATGACCGAATATTGTCATTCTCCAGGGCAACTTTAACCTTTCTGACAAAATCTATTCTTAATCCAGATTTTTTAGATAATTCCTGTTCTGGAATTGAGTTCCATAGGTTTTTAAATTTTAAAAATAAGTCATCGTATGCATAAGGGTCATAATAATATATTTCAACTGGTATATCACATTTTCCTAGATAATTTTTCATTATCTCAATTGATACACTTTCAGGAATACCACCATTACTTGCTCCAAGAAGAGGAAATGCAATTGATGTAATGCCTTTTTCTTTGTAGGTGTCAAGAAACTTTTGGAGCCCCTTTTCTATATATTCAGGCTTACTTTCATATTTCCAATGATATTTTGTTGGAAAGTTAAGCACCCATTTTTCATCGCTTTTGTAAAGCCATAATGTTCCAATGTTAATGAGCTTTTCTTTACATAACTCTGAATAACGTTCAAACATTTTAGGATAACGAAGACGACACTCATATGCTATTCCTGCACCCATAACACCAACACAATTAATTGTATTGACAATAGTCTGGCACTTTGTAGCAAAAATATTTCCTTTAATTATTTCCATTTCTTAAAAAGGTAAATCATCAAGTGGTTCATATTCTATTTGATTGTAAAAAGAACCACCGCTGTTAAAATACAAATTGTTATTTACTTCAGAAGCAATACTGCTATTTGCTCTAATTTTAGTTCGCACAAAATTTAATGTAACTTGATTATTGCATATAATTTTCTTAATTGATGAAACTTCTATTTTAGGATAAACCAAAACTTCTGCACATCTAATTCTTTTTCCATCTTGATAATCATTCCAGTATTCACTGCGAATACACTGCCAGTTTAGACGATTTAAGTTATTTAGCGAATTATAAAAACTTGTTGTTTGGGATGCTGCGTTGCCATCTGTAAATAAAACATTTTCACCTAAGAGTATATTACTGTTAATTGCGATAATCACAATATCATTTTGAATGTTTTTTCGTCTAAATAGCATTGGGTTTTTAGGATTAAAGTAAAGCGGGACATAGTCGTGGATACTCCGATTAAAAATAGGTTCTCGTTTTCCACGTCTAGTGTTAACTTCATTGTCGGCTATATCTATTTGATTAAGACCCCTATGTGCTTCATTGTGCGATAAAAGTCCGTATCGTAAAATATTTTCTAGATTACTCTTATGTGTCATATGATACAAGTAAGTAATTTGGTATTGATTTAGTCTTGCATCATTATTTACAACTGCTGTTGATTGAGGTCTATTTACATTTTGCGTTGATTTATTTGTTTGTCGAGCTGTGGTTTTGGGTTTACAGTATTTTTCAAGCATTTCTTTTGCCTCCTCAGAACCTAGCTCAGCAGCTTTTTTCCAGTCAGGACAAGCCAATTCATCGTTGTCGTTGTTACTGTGTGTATATCCGCGGTTTAGCCAGTATAGAGCTTCGTTTGGAGCAAGTTGTATTGCTTTTGAGTAGTCTTCAATTGCACCCTTATAATCATTCGTTTTTGCTTTTGAGAATGCTCTGTTATTATAGTAAGTAGCACTAGGCTTATAAGAAATTGCTTTGTTGTAATTTTCTATTGCTTCGGAATGTCTACCTTCTTCACCAGCTTTCCAAGCTATGTCATAGTAATAGCTTGCCATTCTCGAAGCTGTGTCAATAGGTTTGGATGTTGTTGTCGAACTACTATATGGAGTATAGGTCGAAGTTTTGTTTGAACTGTTACCTGAAAAAAGCCAAATCAAAAAGATTATAATTCCAATTACTATGATTACTTCCATCTATTTATCTTTTGTGGTAGGTTGTGTCTTCTATAATGGCAGCTAACATCTAATTTACGCAACAAATATACAACATTCGTATATATTAAACTTATAACATTCGTATATTATTTTTTGATTTAATTCAAATAAATATTATATAATCCAATATATCATATAAATAACTAA
>JAAYPI010000190.1 GCA_012519885.1 Bacteroidales bacterium | reverse complement strand
GTTGGAAATAGAAGAGATGGAAAAAGATGCTACTGTAAAGGTTAACAAGGTAGAAAGCCCCGATAAAAGTAGAGTTGAAAACATTGAAACATGGGAAGAAAAGAAAGGGGCATATGCAACAGGAAACTGGTTATGTGTAGAGTTTTATGGGCAAGATGTTAGGTTTAACATGATTAAAAAAGAGTTAGAAAAAGAGGGAGCAATGATAACGGAGCATGAAATAGACTCAAGATTCTTTTATTCTTTAATTATGGAAGAGGGTGAGGAAGATTAGATTTGAGAGGGTAGATACTTGCAAAGAGTGTGGGTACACTTGCAAAGGGATAAATGTATGTAGGCCGATAAAAAAGAAGATGAGAAGGTATGGAGGAATAAGGTTTACAGCAGATGGATTTGATTGTGCTTTACCAGTGGCAGTGGATAGCCATTCTATATGTAGTTATGAGTGTTTATATTGTTTTACAGATAATATATTTGGCCACAGAGAATCAAAATCAAGCGAACCTGGGCAAACTAGTTTGAAAACATTAGAGAATATCTTTAGTGGTAAACCAGGAAAATTTGCAGATTTAGTTAGAAAAGCCTTAAAATATGATAATAGGAATGAAAATGGATACCCTTGCCCGATACAGTTAGGGGCGATATGTGACCCTACCGATAACATAGAAAGGCAGCAAGGGTGGTTGTTAGACTTTATAAAATTATGCAATAAGTATAACCAGCCAGTTAGGATAAGCACAAAAGGAAATTTGTTTTTGACAGATGAATATTTGGATGCGATATCAGAAAAGCCACATTTGTATTGGGTGGCATTTAGTATTATTACCCCAGATGATGAAAGGTTGGCAAAGATAGATAGGTATGCACCAAGTGCAACAGAAAGATTAAAGAGTATGGAAAGATTGAGTAAAAGAGGGGTAAAGACCTCATTGAGATTTAGACCATTAATACCAGGGTTGTCAGATAGTACACCTAAGCACCCAAAAGCATACAGGGAGTTAATAGAGAGAGCGGCAGAGGCAGGAGCAAGAGCAATAAGTACAGAAGTTGTGTTTGTTCCAGGTATGATGACTAAAGAGATGAAGAGAAAGTGGAGAGAGATAGAAAAAATTACTGGTGTGCCTATAGTTCAGATATATAAAAGCTTTGGTAAAAACCAAGCATGCATAAGACCAGCCTACACATGGACTGAAGGAATTATGCATGCAGTGGTGGAAGAGGCAAAGAAAAATGGAATGACAGTAGGGGTTAGTGATCCGGTATGGAAACAGTTAGGAGAAACAGGTTGTTGTTGTGGGATACTACCAGATGACCCTGTATTTGGAAATTGGCAGAGGGAAAGTGCAACAAATAGGTTGTTAGAAGCAAAAGAAACAGGAAAAGAAATTAGGAGTGAAGATATTATACCGGAGTGGGCGTATTATCAAACTAAGCAAGGAATGTGTAGTGTAAACGCAGGTCCGAGAACAATATATAAAGGAAGACATTATACATGGGCAGATGAATTAAGGGATTCTTGGAATGATTTAGAGAAAGAAAGGGGAGCTTTGAGTTATTTTCAGGGAGCATTGGTACCAGTAAGGAAAGAAGGAAAAGAGATTGTATTTAAATATAAAGGATTGGAAAGACAATATTTAGATGCCCCTTATTGGAAATTGTAGGTGATAGAGATGGCAAGACCGACAAAGCTAAATACAGAGACTCAAGAAAAGATTGTTTCAGCAATAAG
>JAAYPI010000075.1 GCA_012519885.1 Bacteroidales bacterium | reverse complement strand
CCTATACAGTCCGATTCATTAAGTATGATTGAAGAGGTTTCTAATACAACTCGCAAAGTCTCTGATAGTTCTCTTACAGCAAAAAGAATGTATGGGAAAATGCTTGCTTATGTAGCCGATTTTGAAGAGCTAAATAAAGCTCCACTGAGTGCAGAAAGTCGTACGGAATGTGTGCTTTTTGTGTCAACGGTAGTGTTCTCGAATATAAATCCTTGTATCAAATAGAGGAATACCGTGATTTTGAAGTGGCATATTTGGATATTATGCTTTCTCTTGTACACCAAAATGCAACACAAAAATCGAAAGAAGAAGTGTATGAATTTGTAAAACGTAGATTGCGTTTTTATACAGCCGAATATCAAACTCTTATAGATAATAAATTCCCTCTGGAGTTTTATTCGTACTTTTTTTATACCCCTTTGCGTACACGTACACAAGTTTGCCTTGATCAGAATGAATTAATTCGTTTTCATGGAAATTTATTGTCTTTGGTCGAAAAAATTAAGCTGTCAACAAAAAATGATGCAAGCTTTTTAGGCGTTTAGCTTTTCTCCAATAATAATGCCATCTTGCATCTCAATTATTCTGTTTGACAGATAAGCTAAGTTTGTGTCATGTGTTACTACTAATAGGGTGATTCCTAAATCTCTGTTTAATGTTACTAAAAGTTGATGTAACTCTTCTTTATTTCTTGAATCTAAACTGCCCGAAGGTTCATCCGCAAGAATAATGGAGGGATTGTTAATTAAAGCTCTTGCAACAGCAACACGTTGTTTCTCTCCTCCTGATAGTTCGTTGGGTTTGTGTAACAATCGATTAGTAAGACCTAGATAATGTAATAATTCTTGGGCTTTTTTTTCAGCCTCTTTTTTTTGTACTTTTGCAATTAATGCAGGTATCATTACATTTTCCAAAGCCGTAAATTCTGGAAGTAATTGATGAAATTGAAACACAAAACCAATTTCTTTATTTCGTAATTCAGAAAGTTCATCACTATGTAGGCTTTCCAGTTTCACTTTATTCATTGTAATTGTTCCAGCGGTTGGTTTATCAAGTGTTCCAATAATTTGCAGAAGTGTCGTTTTTCCAGCTCCACTGGCTCCAATAATGCTAGCAAATTCTCCTTTTCTAATTGTTAAATCAATATTTTTTAGTACTTGCAAAGTGCCAAAACTTTTACAAATGCCCTTTGTTTCAATTAAATTCATTTTTGTATCATTTTTTTTATTACATAAGCAGCTAAATAGCACCCAAAGATAGCAGGTAAATATGAAATTGTGCCTACGGTTGAACATTTATTTTTTTCATCATCAATTTGTATCACAGAATTTTGGTTAATTTGTTCTGACGAAAATACCACAGGCAATCCTTTTGAGATATTTACCAACTTTAATCTTTTTCTTACATGTTTTGCAAGAGTACAATGGTATGTGCCTGAAATGTCAGCATAATGTATTTTGCTTGGATCTGTTCTGCCTCCAGCACCCATTGAGGAAACAATCTTTATTTTATGTTGAATACAATAACGAATGAGGTCAATTTTAGGGGATAGTGTATCAATAGCATCAATCACAAAATCTACATGAAGATTTTCAAACAGAGAGGGTATAAGTTCTTTCTCAATAAATACATCATGTTGTTTGAGTACTAAATTAGGATTGATGTCAAGAAGGCGTTCCGTTAATACGGTTACTTTTTTTTTGCCTATTGTGCTATGTAAAGCAGGAAGTTGCCTGTTAATATTGCTTTCTTTTATCGTGTCTGCATCAATAATAGTGATGTTGCCTATGCCTGCACGACAAATCATTTCGGCTGCATATGCACCTACACCTCCAACACCTACTATCATAACGTGTTTTTTCTCAAGGATACTACTATTGTTCTCCCCCAGTAATAATTTAGTTCTACTAGTCCACATACTATTATTATAATGAAGGTAAATTCATGCCTGTAATTTTACGGTACAAGTCTAATGCGTAAATATCTGTCATACCCGATATAAAATCTACAATAGCTTGAATTTTTTCGTAAGTACTTGGAGCGTACATGTCATATTGGCTTGGAACTCTATCCAATAATAATTTTGAATAGGACTTATTTGGTTGAAAACTTGCTTTTATGTATTCATCAAGTAAAGTTTGAATAATTTTATAGCCAGCTACTTCTATATCTAATACTTCTTGTGATTTGTATATTTTTTTGACAGCTATTGTAGAGCAGTTTTCATAAGCATTTTTACAGACTGGTTCAATGTGATCTATTAATGATCCAGAAAATTGACCAGAAAGTATTTGTTGCTCATTTTCCACAAATACACGTGCACACTCAGATACTAACTTTCCAATCACAGAAGAGCGAAGATAAGAAATTTGTTCGTTTGAGTCGTCAACTAATTTCCATGTTTCATAGATGCGTTTTTTTCGTTCTGTATCGAAAAATTGCAATAATAATTCTTTTGTTTGCTCTGTTGATAGTATCTTTAGCTTATGTGCATCTTCTATATCCATTATCTGATAACAGATATCGTCAGCAGCTTCTACTATATAAACTAAAGGATGTCGTGCATATTTTTTATCAGAAACTGGGCTTTTGATTATACCTAGTTCCATAGCAATTTGCTCATAGGTTGCTTTCTCTGATTCAAAAAAACCAAATTTCCCTTTTTTGCCACATTCGACAGATGAATAGGGGTATTTTACGATCGAAGCTAATGTGGAATAAGTCATTGCAAAACCACCATACCGCCTACCTTTAAATTGATGCGTTAACAATCGAAGAGAATTTGCATTTCCTTCAAAAAAAATTAAATCATTCCATTCAGTTTCATTTTCAAGCCTTTCTTTTATAAAAGAACCATTTCCTTCGGAAAAAAAACTAGCAATAGCTTTTTCGCCAGAGTGTCCAAAAGGAGGATTGCCCAAATCATGTGCTAAACAAGCTGCTGATACTATCGATCCTATTTCGGGTAAAAAATTGGAGCTTTTCTGATGTAAAATGCTTAATTGGTGAGCAATATTAGTGCCTAATGACCGACCAACACAGGCAACTTCCAAGCTATGTGTTAACCTATTATGAACAAATACGCTACCAGGAAGAGGGAAAACTTGTGTTTTATTTTGTAAACGCCTAAAAGGAGATGAAAAGATGAGTCTATCATAATCCCTCTGAAATTCAGACCGATCTTCTGTGTCTTTTTTATGATACGCTTCCATCCCAAAACGTTTGGTAGATAAAAGAGTTTCCCATTGCATTGTTGATTGTTTCATATGTATAATGTTCTATTTTCTGTTGAATAATTGCATTAAAAACGAATATTGTTTTATCTCTTTTCGATAAGTAATATAATTAGGTTCTTGGCTTGCCACTAAATTCCAAAATGTATTTCCGTGATTCATCTCTTTTGTATGACAAAGTTCATGAATGATAACATAGTCGCTAAGATATGCTGGTACAAAAAGTAAATACGCACATAAATTGATATTTTTTTTGGAGGAACAACTACCCCAACGTGTTTTTGAACGTTGAATGCGAAATTCGTTATACGTAAATCCTCCCTTATTTGCTAAATAAGCTAATCGTTGCGAAAAATGTTTCTTTGCTTCTGAAACTACAAATTTTTCCATTCCATCAAGTAATATCTGTTGGTATTTAGCTTGTGTAATATCCAAAGAAATTGGATGTTCAATCGTTAAAATTTTTTCGTGCAAACGAAATAATATATTTGTTCTTTCACAAGCCTTTGTTAAGATAGAAAATGTCTGTGAATTTAATTCCGTAATATGAATAGATACATGTCTCTTTTTTTGTTCGGTTCGCTTCAAGGCTTTTTCAATCCAATCTTGTTTGGCGTTGACAAAATGTAGCCCTTTATCTATATTTACACCCAAAGGAATAATTAATTTTATTCCATTATCACCCACCTGAACACGTATAGAACGAGCCTTTGGGCTATAGTAAATCAAAATTTTGCCTAAGTCTTTGTGTATATAAGTTTGTGTCATGTTTTAGAGCTTAAGTACTTTCACATGCAAATGTAGAAAAAAAAGCTAATATTTTGGCAGTAAAAGAATTATTCGTATATTTGCAACCGAAAAAGAGATAGGTGAGGGGGGCGGTAGTTCCCCTCATTTGTTCACATAAAGTAAGGTATGATATCTAAAGACGTTGTTGTTCAGGCTGTTAATCAATTTTTGAAAGATAAAGAAGATTATTTCTTAGTGGATGTTACAATAAGCATACATAACACTATTTGTGTCGAAATAGATGCTTTTCAAGGTGTAGATGTAGAAACATGCTGTGAACTCAGTCGTTTTATTGAAACAAAAATTGACCGAGAGATAGAAGATTTTGAATTAGAAGTAGGTTCTGCTGGGATAACAGCACCTTTTAAAATACTTCAGCAATATATCAAAAATATCAACAACGAAGTTGAAGTTTTATTGAAAAACGGGAAAAAAATAATTGGATTTTTGCGAAGTGCCAATGAGCATACATTTGTGGTTGAAGTGTCGCAAAAAATCAAAAAAGATAAAAATGCCAAAAAAGAAGAAGTAACGGAGTTACTAACTTATGCGTATTCAGACGTTAAACATACAAAATATAATCTCAGATTTAAATAACAATTATGAGCAACAAACCAGTACAATCACTGAATTTGATAGAAACATTTTCAGAGTTTAAAGAATTAAAAAATATTGATAAAGCCACGATGATTAGTGTGCTTGAAGATTCTTTTCGTAGTGTAATAGCGAAAATGTTTGGAACCGATGAGAGTTTTACAGTCGTAATTAATCCTGATAAAGGTGATTGTGAAATTTGGCGAGACTATGAAGTAGTAGCCGATGGAGAAGTAGAAGATGAGGTTTTACAAATGGGCTTGTCAAAAGCTCGTGCCATTGATGACGAATGCGAAATAGGTGATGATGTTACAGAGGCAGTTAACTTTTTGAGTTTCGGAAGACGTGCTGTATTAACTTTGCGTCAAACATTGGCTTCAAAAATCTTAGAATTACAAAAAGAATCTGTATATGATCAATACAAAGAAATGGTTGGTCAAGTTGTTTATGGCGAAGTGTACCAAATTTGGAAAAAAGAAATCTTGTTGTTAGATGATCAAGGCAACGAGTTATTATTACCAAAAACAGAACAAATACCTACTGATTTTTATAAAAAAGGAGATACGGTAAAGTCTGTTGTAGTGAGAGTTGATAATAAAAATAATCAGCTGAAAATTATAGTATCTCGTACAGCTCCAATATTTTTACAACGTTTATTTGAACAGGAAATACCTGAAGTGCAAGAAGGTACTATTATGATACGCCGAATCGCTCGTATACCTGGCGAAAGAGCAAAAGTAGCCGTAGAATCATATGATGATAGAATTGACCCTGTTGGTTCTTGCGTAGGAGTAAAAGGTTCTCGTATCCACAGCATTGTTAGGGAATTGAGAAATGAAAATATTGATGTTATTAATTATACATCTAATTTATCTTTATTTATTGCACGTTCATTAAGTCCTGCAAAAGTGCTTTCGATTCGCATAGACGAAGAAAGAAAACGTGCAGAAGTGTCAATTAAACCAGAAGATGTGTCTATGGCTATTGGCAAAGGAGGATCCAATATAAAATTAGCTACAATGCTTACAGGATACACTATCGAAGTATTCAGACATGTGGATGAGGAAGATGAAGATGATGTGTTCTTAGATGCATTCTCTGACGAAATTGAACCATGGGTTATAGATGTTTTTAAATCTATCGGATGTGATACAGCAAAAAGCGTATTAGAAATTCCTCGTCAAGAATTGATTGATAGAACTGATTTAGAAGAAGAAACAATAGATGAAGCATTGGCAATACTAAGGCAAGAATTTGAATAATAGGTCATTTTTTGCAAAAGGATTAGGAAAAGATGAGCATTGTCAAAAAGAAAATTTAATTAGAAGAAAACAAGGAGTATTTATATGTCGACAAAATTAAATAAAGTAGTAAAAGAATTAAATGTAGGATTAGCTACGGCTGTAGAGTTTTTACATAAAAAAGGCTTTGCGGATGTGGAATCTAATCCCAATGCTCGTATAACCGAAGAGCAATATGATTTGCTCGTCAAAGAATTTAGCAAAGATAAAAGCCAAAAAATTGAATCTGGTATTCTCGCCCAACGAAGTAAAGAACGACCAAAAGGGGAAGTTGTTGCTCTCGAAGGTTTTGATAAAGAAAACAAACCAGTAGAAGAAATTAAGGTGGAAATTCAAGAAACATCTCGCCCTCAATTTAAACAAGTGGGCAAGATTGATTTAGATGCTCTTGTGCCTAAAAAGAAAGATACGAATGAGGTTAAAGAAGAAATGCCTAATATAGATGTTCCTTTGCAAGAAAATGTCGAAGAAATAGTAACAGTCCAGCAAGTAGAACAAGCTCCTATACAGGAAGTGGAAGAAGAAATAACAGAACCTTCTGTGGTAGTAGAAGCTGAAATAGAGGATGAATCGGAAACGGAAAATGTAGTAGAGGATATAGATGAATCGGTTGATGATACTATATCTGCTGAATTAAGTGATGATGTATATACGATAGAGAAAAACACCATTCATTCCACAATCAATGTGGTTGGAAAAATTGATTTAGATGCGTTAAATCAACAAACACGTCCAAAAAAGAAAACAAAAGAGGAAAAGAAAAAAGAAAGGTTAGAACGCGAAATTCAAAAACCTACACCAACAGTAGCTACTGCACCAAAAGATGCCGTTCAAAAAGAGGCAACAGTTGCCACAGATAAGAAAAAAAGAAGTCGTATTCAACGTGAACGGGTGAATATTTATGACCCTAATGCCCAAGCTAAAAAACCTACTAAGCCTCAACCTCAAGCAAATAACAAAGAGGTAAAGAAGTTTGTTCCTAAAGAGCAAATTAGTGACGAAGATATTCAAAAACAAATAAAAGAAACGCTCGCTCGACTCACTAATAAAGGAAAATCAAAAGGAGCTAAATACCGTAAAGACAAACGTGAAGCAGTAAGCCAACGTCTACAAGAAGAAGCTGATTTAGAAAGATTAGAAAGTCGCGTAATAAAAATCACAGAGTTTGTTACAGCCAATGAGTTGGCGACAATGATGGATGTGCCTGTAACACAGGTTATTGGTACTTGTATGAGTATTGGAATTATGGTTTCAATCAATCAACGTCTTGATGCTGAAACTATTAATATAGTGGCTGAAGAATTTGGATTTAAAACAGAATATGTGAGTGCCGAAGTTGCACAAGCAATTCATGTAGAAGAGGATGCAGAAGAGGATTTACTACCACGTGCGCCAATTGTAACTGTTATGGGTCACGTAGACCATGGTAAAACATCTTTGTTAGACTATGTGCGTCGAGCTAATGTGATTGCAGGAGAGGCTGGAGGTATTACCCAACATATTGGGGCATATAATGTAACTCTTGATAGTGGACAAAAAATTACATTCTTAGACACTCCTGGTCACGAAGCTTTTACAGCTATGCGTGCTAGAGGTGCTAAAGTAACAGATATTGCTATTATTATTGTAGCTGCTGATGATGATGTTATGCCTCAAACTATTGAAGCAATTAATCATGCTTCTGCCGCCAATGTACCTATGGTTTTTGCTATAAATAAAGTAGATAAACCAAATGCTAACCCTGAAAAAATTAAAGAAGCCCTAGCTGGTATGAATTACCTTGTAGAGGAATGGGGAGGTAAATATCAATCACATGATATATCTGCCAAACAAGGGATGGGGGTAAAAGAATTGCTCGAAAAAGTATTGCTCGAAGCAGAATTATTAGACTTAAAAGCGAACCCAAATAAAAAAGCAATAGGTTCAGTTGTCGAATCATCTTTGGATAAAGGTAGAGGGTATGTCTCTACAGTACTCGTACAAACAGGCACACTCAAAATGGGTGATGTGGTAATTGCTGGTACTCATTTTGGTAAAATTAAGGCAATGTTTAACGAGAGGAACCAACGAATAACTGAAGCTAAACCTTCTGAACCAGTTTTAATACTTGGATTAAATGGGGCACCACAAGCAGGGGATGCATTTCATGTATTAGAAACAGAACAGGAGGCTCGTGATATTGCCAACAAAAGAGAGCAATTGCAACGCGAGCAAAGTATACGTACTAAAAAGCATCTTACGCTTGATGAACTTGGAAGACGTATTGCATTAGGCAATTTCCAAGAATTAAATGTTATTGTAAAAGGAGATGTGGATGGCTCTATCGAAGCTCTTTCCGATTCGTTAATTAAATTATCTACTCCTGAAATTCAAGTAAATGTTATACATAAAGCAGTAGGTGCAATTTCCGAATCAGATGTTATGTTGGCTACAGCATCCAATGCTATTGTCGTTGGGTTCCAAGTAAGACCATCAATTGCTGCTCGTCGTTTAGCAGAAAACGAAGGAATTGACATTCGTTTATATTCTATTATATACGATGCTATTGAAGAAATTAAATCGGCAATGGAGGGTATGCTGTCGCCTGAGATCAAAGAAGTTGTAACTGCTACGTTGGAAATAATGGAGGTGTTTAAAATTACGAAAGTAGGGAATGTGGCAGGGTGTTTAGTTCGTGAAGGAAAAATCAAAAGAACAAACAAAATCCGCCTAATTCGTGATGGTATAGTGATATATTCAGGTCAATTAGGTTCTTTGAAACGGATGAAGGAAGATGTAAAAGAAGTGGCATTAGGATATGAATGTGGATTGAATATTGGTAATTACAATGATTTACGTGTAGGAGATATTATAGAATCGTTTGAAGAAGTAGAAGTTAAAAAAACATTGTAATATTTTTTATTATTATTATTATCTGCATTCACATTAAAACTGATTTTTTTTTGGATTAATGTAAATGCAGATTTTTTTTTAATATTATTTAAGATGGAAAATTACATAGATATTGTATTGATTATTCCGTTGATTTGGGGGTTAATTCGAGGTTTATTTAAGGGTTTTATAATGACCGTTGGCTCTATAATTGGTTTTATACTAGGTTTTTATGTATCAAACAACTATGCTTTGTCTTTAAGCTCATATTTGCAATCTTGGTTTTCTCTGTCTACTCAGATTGCATATGTTTTTGCATATCTTATGATTTTTTTAGTAGTTATTCTCTCAATTTTTTCCATATCTTTATTGCTCGAAAAAACAATCAAACATATTTCGCTTGGTTGGTTAAATAAAGTAATAGGAGCGATAGTAGGGTGCTTGAAATATGCACTTATAGTAAGCCTTTTACTTAATTTAGTTGAAATTATAGATGAAAAGGTCGATATTGTTGCAGAAGAAACTAAGCAGTCTTCATATATGTACAAACCTTTATTACAGATTGTACCTGCAATATTGCCTTCAATTACCTATTACGAAGATAAAAAATTATAACAATGGACGAAAAAAATATAATTGAAGACGTAACATCTAGTGAATATAAATATGGATTCACTACAGAAATTGAAACAGATGTTATTCCTATTGGCTTAAACGAAGATGTAGTACGAATTATTTCTGCCAAAAAGAATGAACCCGACTGGATGTTGGATTTCAGACTAAAAGCGTATCGTTACTGGATAACACAAAAAATGCCAAGCTGGGCAAATTTATCCTTGCCAGAAATTGATTATCAAGCAATTTCCTATTATGCTGCACCACGTTCTACCATGCCCCAAAGTATTGATGATGTAGATCCCGAAGTAATAAAAACGTTTGATAAACTCGGCATTCCGTTACATGAGAGGGATAAGCTACTTGGAGTTGCTGTGGATGCAGTAATGGACAGTGTATCTGTAAAAACTACCTATAAGGAGAGTTTAGCTGAGTTGGGTATTATTTTTTGCTCTTTTAGCGAAGCAGTTACCAATTATCCAGATTTGGTGAAAAAATACCTAGGCTCTGTAGTACCTTATACAGATAATTTCTTTGCTGCTCTTAATTGTGCCGTTTTTAGTGATGGCTCTTTTGTGTATATACCAAAAGGAGTGCGTTGTCCCATGGAGTTATCAACCTATTTTAGAATTAATGCAGCTAATACAGGTCAATTTGAACGTACCCTTATTGTTGCAGAAGAAGATTCGTACGTTTCTTATCTAGAGGGATGTACAGCTCCAATGAGAGATGAAAATCAACTGCATGCAGCCATCGTAGAGATTGTGATATTAGATAGGGCTGAAGTAAAATATTCAACAGTCCAAAATTGGTATCCAGGTGATAAAAATGGCGTAGGTGGTATATATAATTTTGTTACGAAACGTGCTATTTGCAAAGGAGATAGTGCTAAAGTTTGTTGGACCCAAGTGGAAACAGGTTCTGCAATTACGTGGAAATACCCAAGTTGTATTCTTAAAGGAGATAATTCTATCGGAGAATTCTATTCTGTAGCTGTAACTAACAATTACCAACAAGCGGATACCGGTACCAAAATGATACATCTAGGCAAAAATACCAGAAGTCGTATTGTGTCTAAAGGAATATCTGCAGGAAAAAGTCAAAACTCGTATAGAGGAATGGTAAAAGTGCAAAAAGGGGCAGAAAATGCACGTAATTTTTCGCAATGCGATAGCTTATTGCTTAGCGATAGATGTGGAGCACATACATTTCCCTATATTGAGGTAAATAATGATACAGCTATTGTTGAACACGAAGCTACAACATCAAAAATTAGCGAAGACCAAATATTTTATTGCAATCAACGTGGTATCAATACCGAAGATGCGGTTGGTCTGATTGTCAACGGATTTGCCAAAGAGGTGTTAAATAAATTACCTATGGAGTTTGCCGTTGAAGCTCAAAAATTATTGCAAATATCTTTAGAAGGAAGTGTAGGATAAATTTTAATATAATCTTATACTTTATAAATTTTATAAATAATATCAATATGCTAGTAATAAAAGATTTACATGCCAACGTAAATGGCAAAGAAATATTGTCGGGAATTAATTTAACTGTTAATTCAGGAGAAATTCATGCTATTATGGGTCCGAACGGTTCAGGAAAAAGTACTTTATCTGCCGTTTTAGCAGGAAATCCAGTATTTGAAGTAACAAAAGGAGAGGTTTATTTCCAAGGAAAAAACCTGCTCGAAATGGCTCCCGAAGACCGTGCAAGAGAAGGGGTTTTTCTTAGTTTTCAATACCCAGTAGAAATACCTGGTGTTAGTATGGTTAATTTTATGCGTACTGCTATCAACGAACATCGTAAATACAATAACCTTGAACCAATTTCTGCAAGCGATTTCTTAAAATTGATGCGAGAAAAAAAGGAAATAGTAGAACTTGATACCAAATTAACGAATCGTTCGGTAAATGAAGGTTTCTCTGGTGGCGAAAAGAAAAGGAATGAAATTTTTCAAATGGCTATGCTAAATCCAAAATTGTCTATTTTAGATGAAACGGATTCTGGATTAGATATAGATGCCTTACGTATTGTAGCTAATGGAGTTAATCAATTGAAAAATAGCGATAATGCTTCCATTGTGATTACTCATTATCAACGATTACTTGAATATATCGTCCCCGATTTTGTTCATATTTTATACAAAGGTCGAATTGTAAAAACGGCCGGCAAGGAGTTAGCTCTTATCCTCGAAGAAAAAGGATACGATTGGATTAAACAAGAAATTGAGGAATAGTATGGTAAAGCAACAATATATAACGTTATACCAACAATACGCACATATCATTAAAGAAAAAAGTGCTCCATTGTTGAATAGTATTCGTGATGCTGCTTTTAAGCGTTTCGAAGAACTGGGTTTTCCCGTCAAACGAGATAAAGATTACGAATACATTGATATTCAGTCTTCATACGATCATGATTTTGGATTAAATCTAAATAGAGTCAGTTTAGATGTTGATCCATATAAAGTGTTTACTTGCGATGTTCCCAATATACAATCGTATTTGTGTTTTATTGTCAATGATACTTTTTATGCCAATCCTGAACCAAAAATTTCCTTACCTAAGGGCGTAATTGTAGCTAGTTTAAATGAAATTTGCACCACTCACCCCGATTTAGTAAAACCCTATCTATTTAAAAATATGGATTGGGAAAATGATCCAAACCAAGCTTTTAACGCAACTTTTGCTCAAGATGGATTGTTTATTTATGTGCCTAAAAATGTGGTTGTTGATGTGCCAATTCAGCTAGTAAACTTGATGCATGGAAATGATGATTTATTGGCAGTGAATCACAATCTTATTATTGTGGAAGAAGGTGCAAGTGTTAAATTGTTAGTATGCGATCATGCTTCAAATGAGAAAAAATACCTTGCCAATAGATTAACAGAGATTTTTGTTGGCAAAAATGCTTCTTACGAGCACTATAAAATTGAAAACACCCACAATCAAACAATGAATCTTGGTACCGTGTTAGTGCATCAAGACGATGATAGTAGATTTTTATCAAATACCCTTACTTTGCATAACGGAATAACCCGTAATAATATTACAGTACATGTAGACGGACAAAATGCCGAAGCAATAGTAGGAGGACTAGCCATTGGAGATAAAACTCAGAAGATAGATAACTATGTGTCGATGAATCACTTAAAACCAAACTCTACTAGTTTGCAATTGTTTAAGTATATACTCGATGATCAGGCAAAAGGTGTGTTTACAGGCAAAATTATTATAAAAGAAGATGCTCAAAAAATTGCTGCATTTCAAACGTGCAAAACTATATGTTTAACAAATACGGCAACAATTAACACAAAACCGCAATTGGAAATTTTTGCTGACGATGTGAAATGTAGTCATGGTGCAACCGTAGGTCAGCTCGATGAAACAGCTCTTTTCTATCTCCGTTCAAGAGGTATTCCTATTAATGAGGCTAAACTGTTGCTTATGTACGCATTTGTACACGATGTGTTAGAACACATTTCAGTCGATGCAGTCAAAGACCGTATTAGATTGTTAGTAGAAAAAAGATTACGGGGAGAATTGTCTAAATGTAATGGATGTGTAATTTGTAAATAAGGATGATAAATAAAAAAAATGAGCATAAATAATCAACTTATCCGACAGGATTTCCCAATTCTGTTAGATAAAATTTACAATAAACCATTAGTTTACTTCGATAATGCTGCTACCACACAAAAACCAATGTGTGTGATTGATAGAATTGTACATGGATATACGCATGGGAATGCAAATATCCACAGAGGTGTTCATTTTTTAAGCCAAAAAGCAACCGAAGAACATGAAAATGCACGTACAACTGTGCAACATTTTATTCATGCCGCAAAGTCAAGTGAAATAATTTTTACTCGAGGTACTACTGAGTCTATTAATTTAGTGGCATTTTCTTTTGGCGAAACGTTTTGCCAACCGGGGGATGAAATTATAATTTCTGCTATGGAACACCATGCAAATATTGTTCCTTGGCAAATGCTTAAAGATAGAAAAGGGATTGTGCTTAAAGTTATTCCAATGCTACCAGATGGAACTTTGGATATGCCTGCTTTTTCAAAACTATTGAATAACAAAACAAAATTAGTTGCAGTTACTCATGTTTCAAACGTGCTAGGAACAATAAACCCAATTCAAGAAATTATTCAACTCGCTCATAATTCCAATGTTCCAGTGTTGATTGATGGAGCACAAGCTGTACCACATATTGCTATTGATGTCCAACAATTGGATGTTGATTTTTACGTGTTTTCTGCACACAAGGTGTACGGTCCTACTGGCATTGGCGTATTGTATGGAAAAGAAGAATGGTTAAATAAAATGCAACCATACCAAGGAGGAGGAGAAATGATTGCAAAGGTTACCTTCGAAAAAACTACTTATAACGAACTTCCGTTCAAGTTCGAAGCAGGTACGCCCGATTATATTGGTTCTACAGCCCTTGCTACAGCCTTAGAATATATCCAACAAATCGGATTAAATGCTATTGCCACATACGAAAACGACTTACTACAATATGCAACAGCGAAACTGTTGCAAGTACCAGGGTTAAAAATTTATGGCGAAGCATCGCATAAAAGCAGTGTGATTTCTTTTTTAGTACAAGGCATTCATCATTATGATATGGGAACTATGCTCGACAAGCTCGGTATTGCGGTCCGAACAGGTCATCATTGTGCACAGCCAATTATGGATTATTATGGCATAGAGGGAACGGTAAGGGTTTCATTTGCTTTCTATAATACCAAAGAAGAGGTAGATAAACTCATAGAAGGAGTAAATAGGGTGGTATCTATGTTTAAAATTTAATTTGTAAGGGTATGACAATTCAAGAAAAACAAGATATAATAATAGAGGAATTTTCAGTTTTTGACGATTGGTTTGATAAATATGCACTCATTATTGAGTATGCCAATAAATTGAAACCTCTTGATGAGACAAAAAAAACACCACAAAACATCATCGAAGGATGCCAAAGTAGGGTATGGATAGATGCTTCTATTAACGAAAAAGGACAAGTTGTGTTCGTTGGAGATAGTGATGCAATTATTGTAAGAGGTATTTTAGCATTACTTTTATACGTATTATCTGAACATACTCCGCAAGAAATTATCGAATCAGAATTATATTTTATAGAAAAAATTGGACTAAAAGAACACCTTTCGCCCACCAGATCCAATGGTTTAGTGGCAATGATGAAGCAACTCAAGCTCTACAGTATAGCTTTTAGCAGTAAAAAAGGATAAAATAATGTTTTATTATATCCTTGATTTTAATGTAGTTAAGTAATTTGGGTAAAAATAGATTAAAAATAGTTTCTTAATTATTTGGAGAATCGGGAATAAAGGCGTTATCTTTGCACCCGCTTTGAGAGAAAAGCGGTATTAAAATTAAGGTGTTGGGTAT
>JAAYPI010000074.1 GCA_012519885.1 Bacteroidales bacterium | reverse complement strand
CAGTGTTTCTTTTGTCAAGTTGCCATAAAAACTTCCAAAAGTCTGTTCGTAAACAAAGTCATAATATGTTCCCCAATTGTCGTGTGGTTGTTTCATTGTTGTCTGTCTTTTAGGGTGAGGCATAACGTTTTGGCGCTTGGCGCAGTGGCGGATTTCGGAGCACTTCACTGTCAATATACCGCAAAAGTTGATGCGAGGTAGAATGTTCAATTAAACACGTTACCCGCCATTGAGCCAAACGCCTGTTACCTGCTGCCGTTCTTTTATTGTCCTGCGAAAATGTTGTCTGTATTGGCATATATGATTTTTACTTTTTTCTCTTTCTCAAGTTTACTGTTTTCTTGAACGTAACGAATTAGTCGCTTACTCTGTCTTCCCATAAATCTATTCCAATAAACAATTACAATGTAGTCATAACTGTCAACAGAAAGTTTTGAAGTCTGCGATAGCGGTTTTAAATATTTCATTTGTGTTTCAAGAGAAACAATACTATCAATTGGGGCTTGCTGTCTGGGTGGAAAAGTTGTCATTATTTCATTTCTGTCCCATTTTAAATTTGGAAAACCGCCCGCATAACAATTCACTTGAAATGATTTTAAAAACCCTAAATTGTCATAGTAAAGGGCTTGTAATGGTTGGTAATGATTTTTAATTTGTGATTTATATTTTGTCGTGTCAAGTGAAAACAGATATGAAAAATAGGCTGTGTCAAGTTCGTAACTGTCGGCAGTTGGAATGTTATATTTTTTGGAATAACTAGCAATTGTTTTTTCGTCAACCGTCTTTGTTTTTTTCATTCCATAAATTCCTGTGAAAATTGAAGTGCAACTTGTCAGTCCAAATATGAATGTCAAAGAGAGAAATGTAAATATTGATAAATGTCTTTTCATTGTCTGGTCTTTTACGGTTGCAGGTAACGGTTTGCAGCTACCCGAAGGTGGCGATTTCGAAGCACTTCACTGTCAACCAAGCAGAAACTTTGACAGAAGCACAAAGCTTGATTTAACCACTGAACCGCCACTTTTGGGTAGGTGCTGTTATGCACTGTGCTTTTATGCTGCAATTCTAATCTTTATCTTCTTGTATATTTCAGAATACTCTGCAATAATATCATTGTAGACATTAGTTCCATTTTCATCATCAATTATCTCGATTACAACCGCATAATCTTGCAAATAATCTTCTTTTACAGTTCCCCTAGTATATAGTCTTAGTCTTAAGTCCCAAGCCCCTGTTAAATAACCTCTTGAAAAGCTTTTTTCGAACTGTATAATTGGATTCCAAGGAAGTATATATTTCCCGTCTCCTGATATATTAATTGGCTTCATTCCAGTTGTAGAACTTTTTATTAAAAGAGCTGAAATTCTTGCCATTGAATATTCAGAGTCGTTGTCTGGATTAACAGGCGGGTCGTAGGTAATAGTGATTTTTATTCTAAGCTTTGAATGTTTATTAGTTTCAGCAAGTGATGAAGGAATGTGGAATGCGATATATTGATAATTTTCTTGGTCTAATTGTCCTTCATGAATATAAGCGGCATTGAAAGAGCCCGCAGCTAAAGCATTATCAATAACTGGTTCGCCAAAACCAGTATAGTTTATAACATCATCTGTAATTTCTTCAGGTACATTTTTCTTTTCAGTAAAATGACAAAGTAATGCACGTACTAAATTCGGGTCACTATCGGGATACAAATCAAAGAGTCTTTGAGCATATTGAGATATTATTGGTGCTGAGTAACTTGTGCCATTATCAACACATAAATTAGTGCCATCAGCTGAAATCCCATAGGATGAGACTCTAGGGGAGAAATTATATGGCAAAATTAAATTACCTCCATGTGCAACTAATTCAGGTTTAATTCCTAAGTCAGCTCCAGGGCCAATCCTTGAAAAGGGGGAAATTTCTTCTTTATTGGATAAACTGTCTGTGTTATCATATTTCGCTATTGAACCAATAGTAAGTGACAAAATGGATTCTGCCGGACATCCTATTCGTGAGCTGGAATTCAGAAAATGGTCAGATGGGTATGTTCCTAAAAGAGAATTAATATTACCTGATGAAACAATAAATAACACTTTGTAATGCTTTGATAAAAAGTCCAATAATTTGGCTAAATCAGAAAACTCAAAATTATTAATGGGTATACTACTACCAAGTGATAAATTGTAGACTTTCACACTTTCATGATATCTATCAACAACGTCTTCAATAACCGCCCTTAGATGAAATTCATCTGGATTCAAGTCCTGCCCTGAAGCATGT
>JAAYPI010000010.1 GCA_012519885.1 Bacteroidales bacterium | reverse complement strand
ATATTGCTAGATATTTGTATCATGCGTAGCGATAAGTCTTTTATCGCCTCCATCAATGCCTTAAAATCCTTGTGTTTGGGGACTTCCGAATCGGCTAAAAGTTCTACTTTGGCTTTAAGATAAGGTTCGGTAGCATCTAACTCTTGAATGGCAAAACGCTGACGACCTTGTAAAATAACCGTGGTTGAATTATCGGGCATTTCTAGTACTCGTACTACCTGAGCCACAGTACCAACAGCGTATAAGTCATTTAGTTCAGGCTCTTCTATCTTATTGTCTTTTTGTGCAATAGTACCCAAAAAACCATTCCGTTTGTTTACGTCTTTTATCAGTTTTAGCGATTTTGGACGACCAATTGTAACGGGAATTACTACTCCAGGAAATAAAACCATATTACGCAGAGCCAAAATGGGCAACACCTTGTCTTCGCTCAAATCTACTACATGATCGTCATCTTCATCGCCAATTAAGGGAATAAAATTGCTATCATCGTTTTGTAAATTTGTTCCTATAAAAAGTTTATTTGGATTATCTTTCATGTTCGTTTTTACTATTATTGGCTACCCATAGCCTTTATTTTTTTGATGTTTTATCTCGTCTCTAAAGCAATACAATACTATACTAATCAAAATGTATGCCAATACAAATATCTGCCAAAAGAGAAAAGTATATGTCAGAAAAAATGCTTATAGAGCTGCCTCAAATTGTTTTAGGAAACGCACGTCATTTTCGGAGAACATCCGTAAATCTTTCACTTGAAATTTGAGGTTTGTAATTCGCTCAATACCCATACCAAAAGCATATCCAGTATACTTTTTACTATCAATACCACAGCTTTCGAGTACATTTGGGTCTATCATACCACATCCTAAAATTTCTACCCAACCAGTGTGTTTGCAGAAAGGACAACCTTTGCCTCCGCATAAGTTACAGGATATATCCATTTCGGCCGAAGGTTCGGTAAAAGGAAAATACGATGGACGAAGACGAATTTGTGTGTGTTCGCCGAACATTTCTTTCGCAAAATACAATAGAGCTTGTTTTAAATCAGCAAAAGACACATTTTCAGCCACATAAAATCCTTCTACTTGATGAAAGAAACAATGGGCACGGTACGAAATGGCTTCGTTACGAAATACCCTTCCTGGACACAATACTCTGAATGGCGGTTGTGCTTGTTTCATCACACGAGTTTGTACCGATGAGGTATGCGTACGCAACAAGACATCAGGATTTTTTTCGATAAAGAATGTATCTTGCATATCGCGTGCAGGATGTTCGGGCGGAAAATTAAGGGCAGAAAATACATGCCAGTCATCTTCAATTTCTGGACCCTCAGAAATAGTAAAACCGATACGTGCAAAAATATCTACGATTTCGTTTTTAACGATAGATAAAGGATGACGTGTGCCTAATTCAATAGGAGATGAACTCCGAGTTAGGTCTAGGTCGTTGGTGTTATTTTGTTGGTTATCAAATGTTTCTTTAAGCTCATTGATTTTATCTTGTGCTTTATTTTTTAGGTCGTTGAGTAATTGTCCCACTACTTTTTTTTCTTCGTTGGCAACGTTTCTAAAATCATTGAATAAAGTACTTATTTCTCCTTTTTTACTTAAGTATTTGATGCGAAGTTCTTCTACTTCCTCTTTGCTTATAGGGCTTAGAATGTCAATCTCAGCTAATAGTTTTTCAATTTTTTCTTTCATGAGTCTATTAATAATATCGATAACGAATGAGTACTATGTTTGTTTAAAATATAAGTGGCATATACCACAAAAGAACCACAAAAATACATTATTTATTTGGTTTTTTTTGACTTTTTGCTGTTTTTTTGCTCTTCTAGTCATTCTGTTTTACTTTTCTATAAAAAAATATGTACTTTTGCATCACTAAGCACTTTTGCTTCTCTCTATATATAATTTTGATGTAATCCAGATGCAAAAAATTCATGTTATTACACCCGTTAAAGATTCGATCGAATTAAGTTTACAAACCATACAGTCTGTTTGTAATTCGCAAACTTCTATGCCTTTTGTATATACGGTGTACAACGATTTTAGCACAGAAGAAAATACACAAAAGTTGCAACAAGCATCGCAAGAGTTTGGTTTTGAATTGATTAATTTATCGTCAATTACTTCTACTCCTTCTCCAAATTATTTGTTGGTGTTGCAACTCGCTCAGCAAAAAGCCATTGATGAAGATGCCGCATTGGTTATTGTAGAGTCAGATGTGCTGGTGCAAACGAACACACTACAAGCTTTAATAGACACTGCACAACAAAAAACGGATGCTGGAATGGTGGCTTCTATTACCGTGGACGAAAGTGGAAATGTAAATTATCCATACTTGTTTGCAAAAAAAATAAAAGGGCTAGTAAAACCGACCAATAAGCATGTGAGTTTTTGTTGTACACTCTTGTCGTTACGCTATTTAAAAGCTTATAGCTTTACCTCATTACAACCAGATAAAAACTGGTATGATGTGCATATTTCTCGTCAATCACGCCAATTGGGTTTTGTTAATTATTTGCTGGGAAACCATCCTGTGGTACATCGCCCACATAGTAGTCGCCCGTGGAAACAATTGAAATATTCGAATCCAATTAAATATTACTGGCTAAAAATTACCCAACAAAAAGACAAAATTTGATGCAACAAGTAGCCTTTTTACCTAAAGTTTCGGTCGTAATTCCTATTTACAACATGGAACTATACCTAGAAGAAACCATTTTGTCGGTACTTGCGTCATCTTATACAGATTATGAGGTGTTACTAATAGACGATGGTTCTACTGATAATTCGGTTTCTATTGCCAAACGTTTTGCCAACGCATACCCTCATATTTATTTTTACGAACAACCTAACCAAGGAGTATCGGCAGCTAGAAATAATGCAATTAAGTGGAGCAAAGGCGATTATATTTTGCCCGTTGATGCTGATAATCTGATTGGTAAAGAGTATATTTCAGAGGCGGTACATGTATTAGAAACTTACCCTAATGTAAAAGTAGTAACGTGCGAAGCTGGGTTTATAGGCGAAAAATCGGGAAAATGGAAACAATTACCCTTTAGCTTGTCATTGCTTGCACGTAAGAATATGATTGACAACTGTGCCATGTATCGTAAAAGTGATTGGCAAGATTGTGGTGGTTATTGCGAGGAGATTTTGGGAAGGGAAGATTGGGATTTTTGGATTTCGATGCTCAAAAATGGGGGAGATGTGGTGCGTTTGCCCATTGTGGGGTTATATTATAGGGTGCGTTCCAATTCTAAACGCCGTAAAACACAACACCGTAAAAAGAAATTAATTGATTTGTTGAATGTGCGTCATGCGGATTTTTTTGAGAAACAATTGCACGGTCGGTTACATTATAATCGCACCTATTCAAAGTTGTTTAATTTGTTGGAGAAAATCTTTGGTAAGAGAACAAGCGTTATACATCCTACCTATTCGCAACTGGCTCCATGTATTGAACGACTGCCATTAGCGTTTTTAGTAAATAATAATGTTATCCATCAAGGCAGAAATACCTTGAAACAATTTTCTGAAAATGGCTTGGATTTGGTCGTGAAATCATATCAAATTCCACATATAATCAATCGATTATCGTATGGATTTTTTCGTGCATCAAAAGCCAAGCGAGCCTACGAATATGCCATTATCTTACAACAACAGGCAATAGGTACACCACAAGCGATTGCGTACATCGAGCAACGCTTTGCAGGCTTACTCTATCAGAGTTATTTTGTAAGTGTGCGTTCTACCTGTCCGTACACCTTCAATACATTAATTCAGCAACCTTCGTACGAATATCGTACATTGGTTTTGCAAGAAATAGGCAGATTTACGGCTGATTTACATACAAAAGGAATGTTGCATCAAGATTATTCGGGAGGTAATATTTTATTCGATGTACAAAATGGCAAGGTATTACTTGAATTAGTCGATTTGAATAGAATTGTGTTTAAGCACACGATTGGAATTGAAGAAGGTTGCAAAAATTTTGAACGTTTAAATATTGACGAAGAAGCTTTGCAGATACTGGCTACTGAATATGCCAAAGCTAGAAACTTTGATGTGGATATGTGTGTGGAAAGTGTACTAAAGATGCGTTGGCATAAACATAAACAACGTTAAGTTAAACAGTTAGTTTAGATGAAAATATACAGTTTACTCCTTGTTAAGAATGAAGCAGATATCATTGCATCTATTTTAAAAGCCGCTGCCCAGTGGAGCGATAAAGTGATAGTGATGGATAATGGTAGTAGTGATGAAACCTGGGAAATTGTACAGCAGTTAGCAACAGAATATCCGCAAATAATACCCTTTGCCAAAGATGCTCAAGCATTTCAGATAGGATTGAGAGCGGTAATGTTTGATGCTTTTAAGTCCGAACTAACAGCCTCTGATTGGTGGTGTATTCGCTTAGATGCTGATGAGTATTTTGTGGAGAATCCAAGAGATTTTTTGGCAACTATTCCCAAAAGATACAAACAAGTATGCAAAGCAAGTATTGATTATTGCCTTACACACGAAGATGTAGAAGAGTATGCGTTTACAGGTGATTTTGAGCAAGATAAACACAAAATTCGCTATTACCAACCTTACACATGGGCAGAGCTTCGTTTTTTGCGTCATAGCAAAAAATTGCAGTGGGAAACAGGCGAACGCAGACCAGAACCTTGTGGATTAACTTATCCGCAACAAATTAAGGTGTTGCATTATCAGTTCCGTAGTCCGCAACAGATGCAGCAACGCTATGCTGTGCGTCAGCAAGCCAAAGCCAATGGCTGCGGTTCTTTTCGCCACGAAAAAGGGAACGATTGGAAAGATTATTTGAGAAATAGAAATGAACTAGTGTACGATAAGCAAGATGGAACGTACCAAACCTTGGGCAATCGTAATAAGTTTAATAAATGGCATACCCGTATTACCAAAGGTTTTTTAACGCTGTTTGGTTATTATTGAGCGATTCACTTTTTGGGACTGTTAGCAATAGTGTTATAAAAAAACCAAATATAATGGCAAATTGCCCTGTTATGAATGTGTCGAACAACGATTGCCAAGAAAATAGGAACAATCCTAATAGCAATAAAGTCATTCTGCTACGATTAACCAGCCTAATAGGGTAGTAATAAATGGCTAATAGCAAGACAAGTCCAATCAAGCCAAATTCGATGGTAGTTTGCAAAAACTGATTGTGTACATCTACGCGTTTATTTGTTTTCCATAATTCATATAAAATTTTAGATTGTTTTCCTTGTCGAACACTGTCAATTTGTGTCTGTCCATCGCTTAATCCATGCCCCAATATCGGTTTTTCTTGTATGATGGGTAGGGCAACTTCTGTCCATAAAAATAAGCGTGGCTCTTGCTCAATCATTTTTTCTGACATACGTTCGTGTTGCAACACGGCAAACACCATGCCAATAACAATAAAAACGGAAGCTCCAATTGCCACTATTTTTTTTGTTAACCAAATTTTTCGAATAACAATGATAGCGGATAAACCAATAGCAGCGATAAATCCAGAACGACCCTCCGACATTAGTAAGGTGCTTATAATAAGCAAAATACTAAAGCCATATATAGTTTTCACACTCCAATGGAGTTCTTTAAAGCGTGTTACAGCCAAATACCAGACACTAGCCAATGCAATATTTAAGTATAAATTAAAAGCCATATGCGAGTTAACGTATGCAATGCGAGCTTGCGTAAATAAATCATACCTATTTTCGTTTGTCAAAAATTCGGGCAAGCCAATGTGGTAAATAATAAGATAAAGGATAAGCAAGGTAGATGAAATAATGATAGTATGTAAAAAATAGGATAATTTATACAACGAATTATATCCAAAAATACCTATTATAGCAAATCCAAATAAGGCTAATCGACGTTCTGTTAGGTTATGAAAATAGGTATGCGAATCTTCGAATGGATAATATAAAAAACCCATTGCAAAAAACAACAATATACCAATAAAATACCAGGTGGTGGCTGACAATTTTATGTGTTTCCATTTCATGTCAACAAAAAATTCTACGATATAGGATATAAAAAACAACGTAAGGGCAAGCTGCTGTTTGGGATAATAAAATGGCAACGAAGCCATTAAAAAAAGACCACAAAGCAGATTGATACTATGTACGTAATGCCTAAATTTTTCTAACATAAGTTGCTTTATTTGAATAAACGGGAAGGATTGTTGAATAAACGAGCGAAAAATAATTTAAAACCAAACCAAGTAAGGACTTTCTGATTATCGGTAATAGTGGCAAAATAATCAAGTTCTTGTTTTATTTCCGAGTAAGTAAAATCACGAATACCTAATTTGCGAATCAATTTCTTTAGTTTCTTTTTTTCTATCAACTTTGTTTCTGCTTCTGATAGGTGTGTGCAAGAAAATGGAAGTTGGTTTATCCATTTTTTATAAACAAGGAGCAAATTTTTGTAATAATCCGTATTGTGAGAGCCTGCAGAAAAATGCTCTAGTAAAATATCGTAAACAACATAATTTCTTAAATTATTGGCTTTAGCTTGCATACAAATATCGTAATCGTATCCATGAAAGCCCGAAATTTTTTCATCAAATTGCAAAAATTGAAAGTTTTCTTTTGTCGTAGCTAAAAAGACACCATCTAACAGAACAACTTCTTCACGGGTTGATTCGGGTTGGTTTGGAGTGCGTATGTAGCTAGATTTTCCTTTGCCTGATTGAATTAGGTTCATCTTTAAACCATGTGTTGACCATGACGCTGGTATGCGCGAAGCTAAACAACCACCTGCTAAGCCTATTAAGCCAACTTGCGGCGTTTGTAAATGTTCTATGATGTTAAGTCCCCAATCAGAGCTTCTAAAAAAAACATCTTCGTGTACAAAACATAAGTAAGGAAATTTGCTTTTTGTTACTCCCAGATTGTATGCAGAAAAAATAGAATGTGTTGATTGTGAATTGTCTATATGGATAATCTCATAGTCAACACCTACGGTTTCGTGAATGTTGGCTGTTAAAATAGAAGATAATTCGACAAATTTTGAACAAATAATAATGGATAGCATGCGTTCTGTATAGTTAGATTTTTTGTATTCCGTTTTTGCAAATATAGGTATTTTGTTCCATTTTTTGCCTCATTTTTTCTTTGTTTTCTTCTTGACTTACCCAACTTTCTTTGTGATGTAGGTGGTACATAACAGCCATATTGCGTACTGATTTCAGTTGGTAGCCTGCTTGTTGTAAACGCCATAAAATATCCACATCTTCGCCAATTGCAGGTAGGGTATAGTCTTCATCAAATCCATTAATTGCATATAGTGCTTTTTTTGAAAAAGACATGTTGCATCCTTTTAAATGTTTCATCGTGCGTATACGTGTTATCCAACCCAACAGACCCTGTGGATGAATAAATAAAGCTTCTTCCAAATATCGACCAGATTTCCAAAAGTGGATATATAAATAACGCGATAAGGTTGGCAATAAGGTGGGGTTTGAAAGCAGTTTGTTACTGGTTTCTGCCGATAATTTAACACGTTTGCCAGCTAAAATTAGGTGCTCGTCAGCCATTTTTGCATGAAATTCAACAAATCGTTTGTGAAGCACACAATCACCATCAATAAAAATGAGCCAATCACCCTGAGATTTTCTTATTGCATTGTTCAGTGCCTTATTTTTTTGCCATCCATCATCTTTTTGTGTAAGATGTTGATAACTTTGTTTAAATGGGTATGAGGCTACAAATTGA
Source organism: Bacteroidales bacterium (assembly GCA_012519885.1). Classification (GTDB taxonomy): domain Bacteria; phylum Bacteroidota; class Bacteroidia; order Bacteroidales; family Paludibacteraceae; genus JAAYPI01. Next base: position 18,450 of record JAAYPI010000010.1, on the reverse strand, counting down.
CGCACATTTTCGTCTTCTCCATCTTCTGATATAATAATTTCAAAATCCTGATATGATTGAACTTGCAAGGATTCAAGCACCAGTTTCAAAAAAGGTACATTCTTGTATATAGATATGATGAGGCTTATTTTCATGGTGCAAAAGTACTATAAAAATAGATGTAAGTCTAAAAATGTTGAAAAAATAAACATTCAACCTCAAAATTTTTGCTACATTTGCGTTTGGAAAAAACGTAAAAATTTTAAATACAATATGGGTAAAATTATTGCCTTAGCAAATCAAAAAGGTGGAGTAGGAAAGACAACAACCACAGTAAATTTAGGAGCTTCGTTGGCGGTACTCGAAAAGAAAGTGTTGATTGTAGATGCAGATCCACAAGCAAATGCCTCTTCGGGCTTAGGTATTGATATTGAAAAATTAGAATACAGTATTTATGAATGTTTGATAAACAATGTGCCTGTAAGCAAAGCCATCCAAAAAACACCCATCGAAGGCTTGCATATTTTGCCCTCGCATATTGATTTGGTTGGTGCTGAGATTGAGATGTTGAAGCTCGATAATCGTGAAAAGTTTTTACGTACCATGTTAGAAACGATAAAAAATGAGTATGATTTTATCCTAATTGATTGTTCTCCTTCGCTAGGCTTGATTACAGTCAATTCGCTTACAGCAGCAGATTCCCTAATTATACCTGTACAAGCCGAATATTATGCGCTTGAAGGAATAAGCAAGCTGTTAAATACCGTAAAAATTATTAAAAGTAGGTTGAACCCATCGCTTGATATTGAAGGCTTTTTAGTAACCATGTACGATTCTCGTTTGCGATTAGCCAATCAAGTATATGCTGAGGTTAAAAAACATTTTCAAGATATGGTGTTTGAAACAGTTATCCAACGTAACATACGCTTGAGTGAATCGCCTAGTCATGGCTTGCCTGTAGTTTTGTATGATGCAGATTCTAAAGGAGCTCAAAACCATATGCAATTGGCGGCTGAGATTATTAAAAATAATTCATAATATATTAAGTTGTAATCCCGTACAATGAATAAAAAATCAGGTTTAGGCAGAGGCTTGGGTGCTCTCATCGAAATGGAAACGGTAACTACTAGTGGTTCATCCTCGATAAGTGAGGTGGATATAACTAAGATACAAGCCAATCCAGACCAACCACGTACTTATTTTGATGAAGAAGCTTTGCAAGAATTAGCAACATCAATTAAAGAAGTTGGTATCATTCAGCCAATTACTTTGCGTCAAGTGTCTAGCGATACGTATCAAATTATTGCTGGAGAAAGACGTTATCGTGCTTCAAAAATAGCTGGTTTAACAAAAATTCCTGCTTACGTTAAAACCGTAGATGACGAGGCTGTAATGGAAATGGCTCTGGTTGAAAATATTCAGCGTGAAGATTTAAATGCCATAGAAATTGCATTGAGTTATCAAAAATTGATAGAGATTTCTGGTTATACCCAAGAAACCATGAGCGAGCGTGTAGGCAAAAAACGTTCTACAATAGCTAATTATCTTCGTTTGCTTAAATTACCTGCTGAGATTCAACTGGGTATTACAAATAAAAAAATTGATATGGGGCATGCACGTGCATTGGTTACAATTTCTGATGCAAGTGTGATGTTGCAAGTATATGAAAAAATTGTGAAAGAGGGTCTTTCTGTTCGAAAAGTAGAAGAATTAGTAAAGAATCTTCAAAGTCTTGAAGTAGAAGGGGAACAAAAAGTTACAAAATCAACTCCTCGATTACCTGCTGAGTATACTGTATTGAGTAAGCGATTGTCTGATTTTTTACATGTTTCTGTTAAAATAGAACGTAATGAAAGCGGTAAAGGGAAAATTATTTTACCTTTTCGGTCGGATGAAGAATTAGAAGGTTTGATGGATGTTTTTGATAAAATGATGTAATTAGTTAAACTTTTGAAACTGAAATATTACATATTTGCTATATTCGTATTTAGTTGTCTATCTTTGTGGGCAAGTGATGATTCTTTGGCTGTAGTATCAGAATCAGACTTAGTACAAGAAAAAGAGGTAGTGTTATATGTTGATTCAACACTTTTACACGCTGAGTTTAAACCCCAACCTTCAAAAGCTATTTGGTATGCAGCTGTAGTTCCTGGGCTAGGACAGATATACAACAGAAAATATTGGAAACTGCCTATATTGTATGGAGGTGCAATGGGTTTAACGTATGCTATTTCGTGGAATGGAGGGATGTATAGGGATTATCAAAAAGCATATAGAGATATTGTTGATAATGATGCTAGTACCCAAAGTTATGTAAACATACTACCTCAGGGAGTAGTGATAGATAGTGATAACAAAGCATACTATACCAGTTTGTTGAAAAATAAACAGGATAATTATTTAAGATACAGGGATTTGAGTATTATTGGAACGGTCGGTCTATATCTTTTAAGTATAGTAGATGCGTATGTTGATGCTCATTTATATGATTTTGATGTTAGTCCAGATTTATCTTTAAAAATAGTACCTAAAGCCATTCCATTGAAACATATCAATCATTTTAGTGATGTTTCTTTTGGACTTAGTTGTCAATTTTCTTTTTGATAATTAAGAGGTAGTAGAAAGAATGTTTATAAATAAAATTATATCCAGTTTGTTCGTTATATGGTTGGTGTTTGTTACACCAAGCTATGCCTCTTCTATTTATCCATCGCAGAGCTCTCCGTTACTTGTTTCTGAGTATGAATCATCTATGCAAACGTTCGATACAGCAATAGAAGAGATGTGTGTTGCATGGCGTATGCGAATTAAAACAAAAGAAACATGTGATAGTGCATTCCGTTACGCTCCATTACCTTATTCGCCTGATTCAATTCGTATTAAACGGATTGCAATGATGCCCACAATTTTGGAAATGACGTATAATGATGTAGTAGGTCGTTATATCAATTTATATTGCGACAGAAACAGAGAAATATCTTATATGCTTGCACTTAGTCAGCATTATTTCCCAATTTTTGAAACTATTTTTGAGCAGTACAATCTTCCCAATGAACTAAAGTATTTGTCTATAGTAGAATCAGCACTGAATCCTAGAGCTACTTCGCGTATGGGAGCCGCAGGGTTATGGCAATTTATGCCCACTACAGGTAAGTTATATAACTTAGAAATGAATAGTATATATGATGAGCGAAGAGACCCCATCAAATCAACTCATGCAGCTGCCCAGCATTTTAGAGATTTATATGAAATATTTCAGGATTGGAATTTAGTGATAGCCGCCTATAATTGTGGAACTGGAAATGTTAATAAAGCTATCAGAAGATCGGGTGGAAAAAAAGATTATTGGGAGATTTATCCATATTTACCTATTGAAACACGTAATTATGTGCCTGCATTTATTGCAGTGAATTATATGATGTATTATGCAGATAGCTATCATATTTGTCCAGCTAGCATTGATATTCCATTGGTAACAGATACTCTTCATGTTACAAAAAGGATAGATTTGTTACATGTTTCTCAGGTGTTGGATATACCGATTGAGCAAATACGTTTACTTAATCCCTGTTATAAAAATGATATAATTCCTGATTCAGAAAAACCTTTCATTTTACGACTTCCTTCTCATTTAGCGTATTTATTTATAGAAAAGCAAGACTCTCTATATATGTCGCAACGTGATGTGACTAAACAACCAATTTCTCTATCAAAATCAGCTACTCCTCACGCATGTTCATCTGTACACATTGTACGTTCTGGAGAAAATTTGTCAATTATTGCCAAACGTTATGGTATAACCGTCCGTCAATTAATGAACTGGAATAATTTAACTTCACCATTAGTTCGTGTAGGGCAACGTTTACATCTCAATTCGTCTAAAGATATATCTGTCTATGTGGTAAAAAAAGGAGATAGCCTATGGACTATTGCCAAAAATACAAGTGTCTCGGTAGAGAAGATAAAACAAGCTAATAGAAATAAAAATTTGCGTATTTTGCAACCAGGTCAGCAACTGACTATTCCAAAAAATTAAAGGAACCAATTGTGTAGTTTGATTCCTTTGTATTGTTTTAGTTATGTAGGGCTATTTTGACAAAATGATATTATGTCCCATTCTTTCTTGTTTCGTTTTCATATAGGTTTCATTGTATTTATTAATACCCACCACAATTTGAATATTTTCTACAATCTCTAATCCGTAAGATTCTAATCCAATTCTTTTTACAGGATTATTCGTAAGAAGTTTCATTTTTCTCACACCTATTTCTCTTAGGATACTAGCACCTACACCATAATCTCTTTCGTCAGCTTTAAAGCCAAGATGTAAATTAGCATCTACAGTATCCATCCCATTGTCTTGTAGGGCATACGCTTTAATCTTATTCATTAAACCAATACCTCTTCCTTCTTGATAAAGATATACGATTGCACCTTTTCCTTCTTTTTCAATCATTTTCATACTATGATGTAGCTGTTCACCACATTCGCAACGCAATGAGCCAAAAATATCTCCCGTAGCACACGATGAGTGAACACGTACTAAAATAGGCTCATCGTCTTTCCATTCTCCTTTGGTTAATGCAATGTGCTCTAATCCATTTGATTTTTGGCGAAACGGAGTTAGTTTAAACATTCCATATTGAGTAGGCATATGTACAGTTACACCCTTTTCAACAATTGATTCTTGTTTAATTTTATAGGCGATTAAATCTTTAATTGTAATTATTTTTATACTAAATTTCTCTGCTACTTTTTGCAAATCTGGCATACGTGCCATTGTGCCATCTTCGTTCATTATTTCGATTAGAGCTGCAGCAGGATACAAGCCTGCCAAACGAGCTAAATCAATAGATGCTTCGGTGTGTCCAGCACGTCTGAGTACGCCTTTGTCTTTTGCGTATAGCGGACTAATATGTCCAGGTTTGCCAAATGTATTTGGAGTAGAAGTAGGATCGGCAAGAGCCTTGATTGTAGCGGCTCTGTCAGCAGCAGACACTCCCGTCGAACAACCTTCAATTTTGTCTATGGTAACGGTAAAAGGAGTTCCAAGTATTGAGGTATTGTTTGAAACTTGCTTTTCTAATTCAAGCTCGGCACAACGTTCTTCTGTGATAGGAGCACACAACACACCACGACCATTAATTAACATAAAGTTTACAGCTTCTGGTGTAATTTTTTCGGCAGCTATAATGAAGTCTCCTTCATTTTCTCTGTCTTCATCGTCTACTACAATTAGGAATTTACCTTCTTTGAAATCTTCTATTGCTTCTTCAATAGAATTTAATTTAAACGTAGTCATATTTTTTTAGTTAAATATTTTTCTTTTTTTTCTTGACTAATGCAATTAGAGCGTTTATCCATTTTTTTGGATTAAATAGTTTGCCTTCGGTGGTAAGAATAACAGCGTCAGTAACAGCTTTATAGGTTAAGAACATACCAAAGGGGAGCAATACCAATGCACTAAACCACATTCCCATACCTACTTCCCATATACCTTCACGAGCCATTTTGTATCCAGTATTATCAATTATGTAATATACAATGAATAGCACAATTGAAATAACGATAGGCAAACCCATTCCTCCTTTGCGGATGATGGCTCCTAATGGTGCTCCTATAAAAAAGAATATGATACATGCAAAAGAAAGTGTAAACTTTTTATACCATTCAATGGAGTGTTTACGAGCGTCAAATATAAGAGCATTTATAATGGATTGATTGTATATTAAATCATTTTTTATAGTGTATGCTCGATTAATAGAAGATAGCATAACTTGTTCTTGCAAACCCTTTTCTGTATTAAGGAGAATGTCTTGAAAATTATATCCTTTAGCATCTATGGTTGAGTCTAAAATTGCAAAAGCCGAGGAAGATCCTGTGTATGAGTTATAGTACTTATTTCGCAAAAAATCTTCCCGATATTTGTTTTTTTCTTCGTCTATTTTTGTGGAAATGGAGTCGATAGAGTGTTGTAGTTGCGATGCATTTTTGCTTACATATTGACCTTCAAGTAATTCTGTTCCAAGCAAATTGAAGTTTGCATCAAAATCAATGATAATTTCTTTTTGTTCAAATAATTCTCTGCGATATGGGACAACAGCATTTCTAGTTTTTGCGTTATTTGGTAATGTTTCAAAGGTTTCCCCTTTGTACAAAGAAATAAGAAGATTTGTTTTGTCAACACTAAAACTCATTTTTCCAGAGTCAGCAACCACAATACTTGTATTGGTAAATCCTCTAGAGAAATCGTATATAATGATGTCTTTAAGTGTATTGTTTTTATGGCTCTTTTCACCTATGAAAATATTTCTACCAGGTATCTCTGTATAAAAAACTCCCTCAGGTATATCTAATTCAGGAGATTTCTCTCGTATGGAGAATACTAAGGTCCACATTTTTACTTGGGTCTTGGGTAGAATATTATTAGAAAAATAAAATCCAGAGATTGATATGCAACCAACCAGTATAATAAGAGGTTGCATAATTTTCCAAAGAGAAATTCCTGCAGCTTTCATTGCCAGTAGCTCTAATCGTTCTCCTAAATTCCCAAAGGTCATCAATGAGCCAATTAAAATTGCTAAAGGTAAAGCAAGAGGGATGAGTGTTAGCCCTGCGTAAAAAAATAATTCAATAAACACTCCTAGTCCAATGCCTTTCCCAACCAAACTGTTAATGTGTTGTAAAAAGAACTGGAGTACAAGGATAAATAAACTCCCTAAAAAAGTAATAATAAATACTCCTAGAAAATTCTTTATAATATAATAATTTATTTTTTTTACAATTGGCATTCTTAATTGCTGTATGTTTTTACCCATTTCACGAAATAGAGCACAAAATTACAGAAAAATATGCAATTTTAGTATTTAAAGTGTTAACAAAACGTATTCTGTTGTTATTTTTGAATCAAATGTTTTTATAAACCAATCGTTCTACGAAGTTTTTCCAGTTGGGTATTCCATAGTTGTATTGTATCTTCTCGTTCATCTGGATATGAAAAATCAGTGATAGTAAGTGTTACAACATTTGTTATATCATCACGTTCTAATTTAAATTGAAAATAAGTAGTTTCCTCTTCATCATCTATCCAATGGAATCGAACAGAAAATTGTTGTGTTTTATGTAGTATTTTTGCTTTTTGGGAAGTGTTTCCCCAAAAAAATTCGTATATCCCATTTTTACTAATTACTTTGTCTGCAAACCAAGTGCCCAAACCATCTTCAGTATGAAAATATTGCCACATATGTGTTAGCGAAATGGTTGTACGAAGGTTATATTCGTGAGAGATTTTTTCTTTTGTCATAAGCTTTTGGTATTATGAAGATAACAAACTAGAAGGAGCAAAATTGAGAGGCAATAAGTCTTTTATGCTGTTAATGAAAAAAATTTCAGGTTCTCCATATAGCAGCATAGTTATAGGTTTATTAAAACGAATTTCAGATTCTATTAGTACTTGTCTGCATGCTCCACATGGAGATATAGCTGTTTGTTTAAATTTTCCGTCAGTAAAAGCTACAATAGCAATACAAATGGGAGCAACCGTTGGATAAGTAGAATTTGCATAAAACATAGCTGTTCGTTCAGCACATATGCCTGAGGGATACGCTGCATTTTCTTGATTAGAGCCACAAACTATTTCCCCATTTTCTAGTAAAATAGCAGCACCAACACTAAATTTTGAATATGGGCTATAGGCAGATAAAGAGGTTTCTTTGGCTTTTTGTATGAGTGTTTTTTGTTGGTCGGTAAGCTCTTCGTATGTATATACCTCAATTGCCGTATGTAAACTTATTTTTTTCATTATGTTACAATTAATGTTTTAGTACAGATTTATTTAGTATTTGCTTCGTTAGATAAATTTTCTATCAATTAGAAACTTTTATATCATACTATCCATATTCTACAAACATAACTAAAATTCACTAAAAAAACAATTTTTTTAGCATTTTTCGTAACTAAAATACTATTTTTGTATCTATTATTTTATCGACGATTATTAATGGGTTTATAATTTTAAATAGTGAGAGTTCCTAAGCATGAAATTAATACGATTTACCTTTCTTTTTTTTGTATGTATCGTTCCAACGATAGCTCTTTTTTCTCAGCAATATAGAAATCCCAAATACCAAACTTATATCGAAAAATTTAGCCCTATTGCTATAGAAAATATGCAGAAACACGGAATTCCTGCAAGTATTACATTGGCTCAAGGGATTTTGGAGTCAGGTATCGGGGATAGTCGTTTGGCTCGTGAAGCCAACAATCATTTTGGTATCAAATGTCATGATTGGAAAGGGGAATATATTTTACATACTGATGATAAAGTAAATGAATGTTTTAGAAAATATAAAAATCCTGAAGAATCGTACGAAGATCATTCGGTATTTTTAACCACAAGAGGTCGCTATGCACATTTATTTGAGTTGAAAATTACCGATTATAAGGCTTGGGCATTTGGTTTGCAACGTGCAGGTTATGCAACAGACCCAACTTATGCCACCAGATTAATCAACTTAATTGAAGAAAATGGATTGCATACATTTGATAAACAGCTTCCACAGCCTCCTAAGCAAAAATCAGTTGCTAAGGAAGAAACGAAACACGACACTGAAAAGCCATCACGAGAACACAAGAATGATAGATATCCATCACGACCAACACAACGGAATATGTACGGATTACGTTATGTGATTGCCTCTTCTAATGATACGTATACATCTATAGCTAAGGAATTTAAGGTATCTTTACGTTCTATACTCAAATGGAATGATTTGCCCTATGAGGTAAGTTTGAAAGAAGGAGAAATTGTTTATTTGCAAAGCAAGAAAAAACGCGTGTCGAGTTATAGTACACATTATGTTGCCTCAGGAGAAACTATGCATATAATTTCTCAACGTTATGGAATACGATTAAAATCGTTATATGATTTGAATAATATGAATTATTCTCAGGTACCAACTATTGGTCAAAAATTATACCTAAGATAGATGCCTATTTTTAAAGAAAATATGGATATTCATAAACGTTTACTTTATCATGCGTTTGTTTTTCCTTTTTTATTTCTTTTTATTTTTTGGCTTGTATTTTTGGTAGAGAGGGTACTCTATACTGATTTTACTGTATTTGGCATATTTCCTCTAGCAACTAAAGGGTTATTGGGAATTATAACAATGCCATTTATTCATGCAGATAGCACACATCTCCTAGCTAATTCCGTCACTTTTTTGGTCTTATCTGTTTTGTTGTTTTCTAATTATAGGCATATTGCACTAAAAGTATTTATTCTTATCTGGCTTTTTTCAGGCGTAATATTATGGGTTATTGGTAGGCCAAGTTGGCATATAGGGGCAAGTGGAGTAATTTATGGAATGGCTTTTTTTCTTTTTTGTAGTGGATTGCTTCGAAAAAAAATACCCTTAGTTGCTACTTCTTTGGTTGTAGTTTTTCTATATGGAGGTATGGTGTGGTATATGTTTCCTTTAGGTATTGATAATCATATTTCGTGGGAAGGGCATTTGTCAGGAGCGTTGATAGGTATGTTTTTTTCTGTTTATTATAAAATCAAAGAGCCATCTGAACAAAAACAAGAGGATATAGATGAAAATGATAGTGTTGATTATGATTGGCAAGAGAACGAGATAGAAAATACAACAGAAGATACTATTTAAATCAATATTTTATGTATTTTTGTGCATCAAAAGAGTTACAAATATAAACAACAGAAACAGTATGGAACCAGAAAAGGAATTAGATTTAATTGATTTATTAAAATTGTTAGGTAATTCGATAGGTAAAGGAATATCTGCTATTAGTAGATTTATTATGTGGTTTATCAAGTTTTGTGTAAAAAATTGGTATATACTACTTGTTTCCGTAGCTTTTGGAATAGCTTGTGCTTTTTATTTTTCACAATCTAAATTTTCAAAATATGAAGGAATAATTGTAGTAGAGAATAATGTAGAAAGTACCCCTGAGTTTTATACAGAAGTACAGTCTTTGGCATCTTATATGAACAATGATAATACATCTTTCTCGTCTAAATTTGGTGTTTCAACTGAAATTGGGAAAAAGATATTTAGGTTGGAACCTCTTTATATTTATACCAGCGAAGATGAAGGATTGTATAATTTTATTGACGAAAAAAAGAAGTATTCAGATTTGGAGCCTCATCAACAAAAATTTGCTATTTTAATAAAGACAAATGATCGTTCGTTATTCCCGTTCTTAAAGACAGCATTGTACAAATATTTTGAGAATCATCCCTATTTTAAAGGGCGGAATGTGGCTCGGTTAAATTTTTTAGATGTGCAACAACGCACATTGCAAAATGAAATAGCGACGTTGGATAGTTTGAAAAAATTGGAATATTTCGAAGCTAATTCTAAAACAAAAAATTTAAAAATGGATAATGCTTTATTAATAGGAGAGTCCAATACGCAGTTGTATCATACTAATATTTTAGAAATGATGGAAAAATTGCAGCGTACGAAAATTGATATTGAAACAAGAAATAGCGTAGTAACGATTAGTTCTGATTTTCAGATAAAATCTCCCCAAAATGCTAGAGTAAAGTCTTTAGTTTTATTTGGTTCTGCTTTCTTTGTTATTGGTTTTTGTCTCGCTCTATTTATTCGCCATAGGAACAAAATAAAGGAGTTTTTAAAATAACACGTTCATCAGTTATAAAACAATAGCGAGTTCAAAAAGTTGAACTCGCTATTGTTTTATAAAGACTATACACTTGTAATTTTGTTAGAAAATATACCTAACTCCTAATCCAACAGAATTTGAGTAGAATCCAAAAGGCATATTAGTACTATTAAATAAAGCAATTGTTGGGCGATAATCTATTGATAATTGAAGAGGAAACCAAAAGTTATATTCGATACCAATCATACCTGCTGCTCCAATAAATAATCCATTATTGTTATTACTGTTCGAGCGAATACCTGCATATGCACCTGGACCTACATACCAATTCCAACTGCCTTCATAATCCCAATCAATTGGAAATAACCAATTGTATGTAGCGGTTGCTTGTAAACCTGTATTAAAGAATCCTCCGTCAATTTCTAGCATATTGCTACTACCAAATCCATGTTGATAACTTACTTCTTGGAAAGATCGTACTCCTATTGAACGTGATTGTGCTACACCACTTGCTACAAAGCCTACTAATAAGGCTACAATTAAAATTGTTTTTTTCATACGTTATTCGTTTTAGTTAAAAAATAAACCTTTACTTTTTCGCGTGCAAAGTAAAGGTTTATTTTTTATAAAAACAATTTTTGTTTCTAGATATTCCTTATTTTTTAACAATCATTACAGAAGAAACTTGGTTGTTGATAGTTAATTTTCCAATATAGGTACCAGCATTTATACCTCCCAAGTAGAGGGAAGTGCTGTTAATTCCTATTGCATCTATAAGGATTTCTTTTGTAAGAATTATTCTTCCTGCTGCATCAGTGAGTATAAATTGCGCTATTCCAATAGTATTTGAAACAAAACGGACTTCACATACCGATTCTACTGGGTTTGGAATAACTGACATTTGGTTTATGGTTGCGAATGATTCTTCAACCATGGATGTAGAACAATTAGATACAGAGCCACTTTGATTTGTGAAATTGGTGGCACCACTTCCGCAAATATATGCATTGCCAGATTGAATCTCCACATCTGTAACAGTTAAGTTTCCATTAACAACTAAATCGGGACTTGCTATACTTCCTTTACCTTTTTCAATAATCAGTTTCTTTAAGGATATATTTCCAGCAACAATTGGCACAATTGGTGTGTGATTTGGAATTATTACCGTAGCGTTTGTTGTTGGTATTTTTCCTTCTTCCCAGTTATGACAGTCATTCCATGTGCTCGTATTTCCATTACCTGTCCATATACTAACGCGTGTATTGGCCTTATCTGTATTTACATTAGTAACTGTGGCTGGTGCGTAATAGTTTACTCTAACCCAGCATTTTTGAGATATGTTTTCTGGATTATTATTCCATACTTTTAATGTTACCCATCCTGTGTAAGTTGCATTCCATTCGCCGTTAAAGCCTTTATTATCATTTTGTTTGGTTAATAGATTGCCGTCTAAATCATACAAGGCTAAGGATACATCATATCCATCTTGTTGTGGAAAGAAATTGTATTTCACAGGTTTATCTTTTTCTACATATATTTTTCCTGCTACTCGTTGATGCGTTGATGCTGGAAGTGCTCCTCCTTGTCCTAATGATTGGCAATGGCTATCGCCTAAGTCATCAGCCATTTCCCATTCTTGTGTTGTTGATTTGGATCGGTATGGTTCGTATCCGCCAGTTATCCCATCTGGAGCCCATACGGCATAACCTAATCCTGTTCCTGTATTCGTTACTTTTACATTAAAACGTCCGTCTCCCCATGCTCTTCGTGTACCGCTAATGCTACCAGAGTAATCTTTCATATCTACATTACGAAAGTCTGTATCTATCCATGCTTCTTGGTCGGTAGAGCCATTATCAGTAATAGCAATTATTGCTTTCCCTGCACGTTCAATTACTAGTAAATCGCCTGATTGATAGCGTATTTTGTAGTCGCCATATTTAAATCCAAGATTTTGATGACACCAAATAAGGTTCCTAACAGAACTTCGCACAGGCAGGTCTGTTTCATTTTTTGGGTCATGACTAAATCTCTTTCCGTTGCTTAGATTAAAAAGATCTTCCATAAATATGCCTGGATTGCCATCAACTCCCATTATTATGGCGTATGCCATTCCCAAACGTTTGTCAAAAGGATCTACATTTCCTCCTATTTGATTGCTGTAATCCCAGCCTTTATATTTCCCATCATCATCTAATATTGGTCTGAAGGTGTCATGGTTATTAACGAAAGGTACTACTCTATGTACTTTTTGAGAAGCGTAGTTGGCATAGCGTTTTGTTTGTTGTTTCCCGGGGATTGATCCAATATCACCAAAACCTCCTCCTTGAATAACTTCTTGAATACCTTGTCTGAGAGAAAAATCAAATGTTCCCATAGTAAATTCATTGGCACCATTTGCGTATTGAACGGCACTACAATAATTATCCATTTCGGTTTGACTACCAACATATTCGCCTACACTAAACATATCTTCGCCTCCTTGACTCCAACTAGGCAAGGAGTATTTCACATTCCAAAGCATGTCTTCTTGAAACCAATCAGGTATGTGTTTTACTGCATCCCACCGATAACCATCAACTGCTGTTTGTTTTTTAAACCACATCATCCAATTACGTGCTTCGTTTCGCATGTAGTTTGCTGTTTGGTCTGGATTGTAACCCACTACGTTAGAACTTTTTCCGTATGCTCCTTCCCAGTAACAAATATCTGGTCCCCACCAATCAGAACAGATATCTCCACTATTACAATTGTGGGCATTGTTTGGATGGAAGTTTTTCCAATTTTTTGCCCATCTTCCACTTCTACTCCAATAATCTGCCTCATTGCCACTTTTGGCTGGAGTAGCATACGATACATACCTAAAATTTTTCCATTTATTATCCCAGCCAGAGGGGTCTTCTCCTCCTGCACCGTCAGTACCTCCTGCACCATCAACGTGGTTTAAAACAATGTCTTGGATTACTTCAATTCCATTGGCATGCATTACCGCAACCATACGTAAAAACTCGTCTTTAGTTCCAAAACGTGTGGTAGTAGAACCTTTTTGATACTTATCTCCCAAATCATAATGATCAAAAGGGGAATATCCAACAGAATTTGTTCCAGTATTTTTATAAGAAGGAGGTATCCATACAGCATTAATTCCATATTCTTTTAGCCTAGGAGCTAACTCAGTAAGGTAGTTTGCATAACTATTTGGGTAGTTTTCATTCCAATAGTTCCACCAAAATGCTTGCAATACGACTCTTTTATGAACATCAGCTTGTAGTTGCATTGGAACGAGAAATCCACTAATTACTAGCATCAAGGCAAATAGTTTACTGTACAATTTTCTCATAAGTATAAGGTATTAATTAACTTACAAATATAGAATGAAAATTGTATTATTCCAAAAAAAATTATATTTTTTCTTGAACAATAGTCATTTCACATGTTGAGCAGTTAAATGATAACAGAAACTCTTGCTCTTTATATTTTAAAAATAAAGGTTCTTTATAAGGGAAGGGAGTTGCGTTTTTTTTGGGACAGAATCCTATTGAGTCTTTGATACATGCTTTACAAAACATAAGTACGGGGTTGGGTAGCCTTTTTTCAAGTTCAAAGGCTTTGTCTATTTTTATAACCCCATGTTTGGTATAAAATTTATGTGCTAGGTTATTGCTTACGTTGCCTGTATAACTTAATTCTTTTTCAGGGAATAAGGATGCCGAGTTTGTTTTTACTATCCTTGTTGGCTTATATCTTACTTGTCTATGTAAAAGTAATTCTTGTGAAAGAGTTTGTTTTATCTGTGTTAATACAGAAGAAGGAATAAATTTATTATCCGTAAATATAATGGAGATATGTTTGCAATAAAATGGTGTATTTCCTAATTTTGAAAGTTGTTGTTCAATATTTGGTTGCTGATCTTTTTGTGCTTTGTTGTTATCAATATGTATTTCCCTACATGCTTTATTCATATTTTCATCACAAAACTCAATTAAATACCCCTCATTTGTTTCTTGTATTGAGATAGAAATAGCTATTTTTCTATTTGCTGATTTTGCATGGAGTAATTTTGAAAAAGCAAAATCAGCATTTCTATATATTTTGGTTCCAATAGGCATCTGTAACATTTCAGATGGATAAATGCGGTTTCCAATAGCTTTGTTTACTCTGAATCCTTCCAGTAGTTGTTTTGTAGATATATAGCAAAATCCATCACCATTTGCTATGGATATAGTGGTATCAACTACAAAAAAATCTTTCTGTATATCAATTATGGTACCAATATATTCCCCAGTTGATTTTGGAGTTAAAACTGAAAATACTGATTCAGTAGGTTTGTGAAAAAAATAGGATGTAGTACTTCGTTGGAAGGTTTTTTCTGGTTTAGGTTCAAATGTGTAGGTTGATATGCCAGATGATGAGCGTTTTAGATTATTATTTTTTGCAATAATTGCATCTATTTTTTGTCTGTAGTAAGCCGTAATATTTTTAACATATGCAGTATCTTTTAATCGTCCCTCTATTTTAAACGAATAAACTCCAGCGTCAATTAGTTCTTCAAGGTGATCAGACAAATTTAAATCTTTAAGCGATAAAAGATGCTTATCTTTTGCAATTATTTTTTTATTAGCATCTAATAAGTCGTATGGAAGCCTACATAATTGAGCACACTCACCTCGATTGGCACTTCGCCCATGCAAAGCTTCGCTTATATAGCATTGTCCGCTGTAGCTTACACATAATGAGCCATGCACAAATACTTCTATTTTACTAGAGCTATTTTGAGCAATATGTTTGATTTGTTGTAACGATAATTCTCGTGCCAATACTATTTGGTCGAATCCTACAGACTCTAAAAATGCAACTTTAGCTAATGTCCTATTATCTGTTTGTGTACTAGCATGCAACGCAATAGGCGGTATGTCAAGTTCCAAAATGCCCATATCTTGTATAATAAGTGCATCTGCATTAATTGCATATAAAGAGTGAATTAGATCTGTAATTTCTTGCAGCTCATCATCCTTAATTAATGTATTTAGTGCAATATATACTTTTGCATCATATATATGAGCAAATTCGATAAGTTGAGCAATATCTTCTAGCGAATTTCCAGCAGCAGCCCTTGCTCCAAATTTTGGAGCTCCAATATAAACCGCATCTGCACCATGTAATATGGCTTCAACCCCACTTTCCTTGTTCTTAGCAGGGGCAAGAAGTTCGATGGTTTGCATGATTACTTAATTTTGTCTATATCGTAAGGTGTTTCTTGGTACACAAAATAATTTAACCAATTAGTAAACAGTAAATTACCATGGCTTCTCCAACGAACATTAACAGGATTGTTTGGATTATTGTCAATATAATAATTTTGCGGTAAATCAATAGGTAATCCTTTCTCTATATCTCGTTTATATTCATCATCTAATGTATTAGGAGAATACTCAGAATGACCTGTTACAAAAAATTCTCTGCCGTTACGAGCCATTACCATATATACTCCGGCTTCTTTCGACACGGATAATAAGGTTAAGGCGGGATGTTTGAGAATATCTTCTGCTTTTACTTCGGTGTGTCGGCTATGAGGCACAAAGAAGCTGTCGTCAAATCCGCGAAATATAGGATTAAGTTTGTCTAATGCTGTATGTTCAAACACACCAAATACTTTGCTTGGTTTTTCATATTTAGGTATGCCATAATAATGATACAAACCAGCTTGTGCCGCCCAACAAATAAAGAGGGTAGAAGTAACGTGCGTTTTAGCCCAATCGAGTATTTCAGTTATTTCATTCCAATAATTTACTTCTTCAAAAGGCATTAATTCTACTGGAGCCCCAGTGATAATCATTCCATCGTATTTGTTCTTTTTTATTGCATCAAACGTCTTATAAAAAGCCATTAAATGTTCTATAGGCGTATTTTTGTGTGTATGACTTTTTATTTGCAAAAAATCAATTTCTATTTGCAATGGCGAGTTTGACAATAACCGAATTAAATCCGTTTCGGTTGTTATCTTAATAGGCATTAAGTTAAGAATCACTATTTTAAGTGGTCTAATTTCTTGGGTTGATGCACGTTCATCGTCCATTACAAAAATGTTTTCTCCTTTTAATGTTTCTATTGCGGGGAGTTTTTTAGGAATATTTAATGGCATGATGTGTTTGTTTTTTTAGTGATACATTAATTTACTTTTTGCAGTGCTTGTTCAATATCAGCAATGATATCTTCTACATCTTCTATCCCTACTGAAAGACGAATTAAGTCAGGCGCTACACCTGCTTGTTTAAGTTGTTCATCAGACAATTGACGGTGTGTATGGCTTGCTGGATGTAGCACGCACGAACGAGCATCTGCCACGTGTGTAACAATAGCTACTAATTGCAAGTTATCCATAAATGCGATAGATGCCTCTCTTCCAGCCTTTAATCCAAAAGATAATACACCACACGAACCTTTTGGTAAATATTTTTTAGCTAACTGGTAGTATTTATTCGAGGGTAATCCACTATAATTTACCCAAGCGACTTTGCTATGATTTTCTAAAAATTCTGCTACTTTTTGTGCATTTTCGCAATGTCGAGCCATGCGTAGATGCAAGGTTTCTAATCCAATGTTCACTAAAAAAGCATTTTGGGGCGATTGACATGAACCTAAATCACGCATTAATTGTACCACAGCTTTTGTAATATAAGCTCCTTTGCCAAAAGCTTTGGTGTATGTTAATCCATGATATGAATCATCAGGTTGTGTTAATCCCGGGAATTTATCAGCATATGCATCCCAATCAAAATTGCCACTATCTACGATGACACCACCTACTGCGGTGGCGTGTCCATCCATATATTTGGTAGTGGAATGGATAATAATATCTGCTCCCCATTCGAATGGGCGACAATTGATAGGTGTTGCAAATGTATTGTCAATAATTAATGGCACACCATGTGTATGTGCAATTCTAGCAAACTTTTCTATATCTAAAATTGCATGAGCTGGATTAGCTATTGTTTCAGCAAACAAAGCTTTTGTATTTGGTTTAAATGCTTTTGCTATTTCTTGTTCATCTGCATCTAAATCAACAAATGTTACTTCAATACCCATACGCTTGAGTGTAACAGCAAACAAATTGTATGTGCCTCCATAAATGCTAGAAGTACATACAAAATGATCTCCAGCCGAACATATATTTGATATTGCGTAAAATGATGCAGCTTGACCCGAAGAGGTTAGCATAGCAGCTACGCCACCTTCTAAGGCAGCTATTTTTGCAGCTACTGCATCGTTGGTTGGGTTTTGTAAACGAGTATAAAAATAGCCACTTTCTTCCAAATCAAAGAGCTTGCCCATTTGTTCGCTCGTTTCGTATTTAAAGGTAGTACTTTGTATGATAGGTAGTACACGCGATTCTCCTTTTTTAGGACTCCATCCGCCCTGTACACATATAGTCCCAATTTTTGTATCTTGTTTCATTGTTATTCTTTTGTTAATAATTACGAATTAGTTGTTCCTAGTATTTCCAATGCTTTTTCTTTATCTTCTTCAAAAACATGCAGTTTAACTCCACCAAAAGGAGAAGAAAACATTGGATACAGATTTACCACACTTTCGTCGCTCAAGAAACACTCAACTCCTGCATCTTGCAGTATGCCATGTTCTAAATTTGCAATGGCTGGGTTATCGTACGATTTAAGAACGATTGTTTTTTTATTGTTATTGTTTTGTATTCCATCGACCATCAAAAAAGCTTTGAAAGCAGAAAATTCTTTGCTCATTGGTTCAACCTCTTTTTTTCCTTTCATAAACTCTTGGAGTTTTTCAGGAATTACAACTTCTTGT
>JAAYPI010000073.1 GCA_012519885.1 Bacteroidales bacterium | reverse complement strand
CAAATGTTGTAAATCTTTCTTTTTCTTTCGGAAAAACATCGAAATACATAAAATAAGGGTTTATAACTGTAATCGCATTTGACAAAAAAACTGCTCGAACATCTCTACACCTTGCAACTGTTTCATATAATTCTAAAAAACATTCCGCCTCATTTGGCAAATATCGTATTGCACCTTTATCTATCACGAACTCATCAAATATTATTTTGTTAACATTTGGATAACTATTTGATTTTTCAGTTAAAGCGGTAGATAATGGGATAAAATACCCCATTATCTTTTTATCACAATATGCAACATTTCCCTTAACATGCAGGTTATTTTTCGGAAATTCCTGGTGTATATCAGCAAAAAACATCGATATTTTTTTCAGTTCGCTCTTGTACCTTCTCACCCACACGAACTGATTACCATTTTTAAGAAAATCATTTATACACCACTTTTTGCATCCATATGTTTTACCCGCGCCGCGGTTACCAACAACAAAATTAAATAATTTATTATGTCTTAATATCCCCATATCGTAATATGCCATATTAATCACTCCCGATGATATTAGTTATTAAGTCTGTTTCTAAAACTCCATACCATGACCCCGAATGACTTGGTGAGATTGATGGATTAGTTTGGTACCATCCAACGTTTAAATACCCGTTTCGTAGCATTACATTAAATTTTAAAGTGTCTTGAGGTACAATAACAATTCCTGTCTCACTTGAATACAATGTTTTAATCAATGTATCACTTTCCCATAATACGGGGTCTGCTGTGTAAAATCTCAATAATCCCCTTACATTATAATCACCTGATTCATTTTCATTTATCATTATTTCACATTCAAGGTTAAAGTTTCTGTTGTTTGCGTCTTTTGATAGTACCAATTCGCCAAAATTTAATTGTGTCCCACCTATTACAACCTGGAAATTTGCACCCGTAGGGATATTATCTTTTATACCATAATTACAAGTATATTTAAAATTATACCTTAAAATGTTATTATCCATTGTTTTTGTTATTTCATCACCAATCAAATAATTAAAAACATTTTTATAAACTCCATAATCATTATCACCAAATTGTTTATAAGCAAGTAATCTCTTATTGCTCCTAAATGTTTCGCTTCCTGTACCACTCCCATCATCTTGATATACAAGCGTATCATTTCCATCAATTTTAATATATCCATTTAATAGTGACGGTTGTACAATTGGTATTTTATCAAGTTGAATTTGTAAAGCATCAATTTTATTGTTAATATCTGTAATGTCTGCTGTTGCGCCTGCTATCAATTCAGTAATATTATTAATCGTCTTGTTAATGTCCACAATACTAATTTCAATATTATCAATATTGTTTTCAATGCTATCAATATTTTCTTCAATAGCTGTTATTTTAATTTCAATATCGTTTATTGTATTTTCAATGTTAAATATTTTAGTGTCTATTATTTGGAGTCTATCATCAATACCATCTAATCTAATATCAATATTATCTAATCTATTATTAATAATTAATAGTTCAGCATAAATATTTTCAACATCATCTTTCAACTTTTCAACATCAATTTCGAGTTCTTCAATTCTCCCTTGATGTTCATATAAAATTCTGTCGATTTGGATAATCGCACTTCTTAATCTTTTTATTAATTGTAAGACTGTAAAAGCTTCTCCGCGTTCATTT
>JAAYPI010000072.1 GCA_012519885.1 Bacteroidales bacterium | reverse complement strand
GTAGATAGGTAGCGCGCGAGAGCGGAAGAAAGGTTTTTTAGAGTTGATAGGCCCGCATCAAAAACAGAAAAGGAAGTGAACGAATGAAAATATTAGTAGCTTGTGAGGAATCACAGGCGGTGACCATTGAATTACGGAAGTTAGGACACGAGGCATACAGTTGCGACATTTTGCCTTGCAGCGGAGAGCATCCAGAATGGCATTTACAACAAGATGTAGTGCCGTTGCTTAATAAAAAATGGGATATGATAATTGCTTTCCCACCTTGTACCGATTTAGCTGTGAGCGGTGCAAGGTGGTTTAAGGAAAAACAAAAAGACGGCAGGCAAAAGGCAAGCATAGATTTTTTCATGTTGTTTGCAAATAATCCTTGTAAGCGTATAGCAATAGAAAATCCCATAGGAATAATGAGTACAAAATGGAGAAAACCAGACCAAATTATACAACCTTGGCAATTCGGTCATGGAGAAACAAAAGCAACTTGCCTTTGGCTAAAAAATTTACCGTTATTAAAACCTACAAATATAGTAGCAGGTAGAGAACCAAGAATACATCGTATGGCTCCTGGCCCGGAAAGAGCCAGATTAAGAAGTAAAACTTATCCGGGCATTGCAAAAGCAATGGCAGAACAATGGGGAAAGCAGGGCACAATAAGGTTGATAGGCCCGCATGAAACGCAGGCCTGAATATAATCAATAGGAGGCCGACTACGACGCCTCCTATTGTGTTCAGTGTTCACGAATAAAAAAACTTCAAACGCAGGTGAGAAGCGGATTTCAAGGCGAATAGTTATTAAAAAACTAATGTGTAAATAAAAGGAATAGAAAAAACTTGTATCATAAAAATATATATGATAAGATAATAAAAAGCGATACACGCTTAGAACAGTATTGTATCGCTTTAAAAAATAAATAGATTGTGAGGTAATTGTAACATGGCAAGGCCTAAGAAATCAAATGAAAATAGTACAAGAACAAGGAATTGGACTATAATAGTTTATCCGGATTCGGCCCCTGAAAACTGGCGAGATATAATAGACGAAGAACATATCGAATGGGTAGAAAGCCCTTTACATGACAAAGATATAAACACAGACGGAACAATAAAAAAGCCTCATTACCATGTTTTATTGTTATTTGGTGGTGTGAAAACATATGAACAAGTCCTGGAATTTATCCAACCTTTGAAATGTCCTATACCTAAGCGGGTGCATAATGCGCGGGCATTGGTGCGATATATGGCCCATATGGACCACGCGGACAAAGAACAATATGATATATCAAAAATAGTTGCCCATGGTGGAGTAGATATATATGAATTGTTAAAGTCGAATTCATCAGAAAGATATACAATAATTCGGGAAATGATTACATTTATAAAAGAATTTAACATTGATGAATTTCAAGACTTAGTCGATTACGCAATAGAAAATCATTATGATGATTGGTTTCCTATAATTGCGGATAGCAATACATTACTATTAAATCAATATATAAAATCGGTGAGATATAGAAAGATAAAATAAGTCCTTGCAATAAAAATATATTTATGATATTATAAATAATGATAATAATAAAATGAAGGGAGATTAAAAACATGAAAGTTTTAGTCTTGAGTGCGAAAACATACGAATTTACAACTCAAACAGGTGAAAGGAACTGCGGTGTAACGCTGTGGGTAACTGATTCGGATAGTGTAGAACCGCAGGAAAAAATCGTGCGTGAGCAAATCCATAGAGGCATAGAACCGCCAACAAAAATATCAATTATAGGAGAACCGGAAAAAATCGAATTGTTTCCAATCGTACCGGCCATATATGATTTAGAACTTAATCTTAAAGGAAAGTTCAAATCAGCGGAGTTTCTCAGAACATTAGAAGGTGAATAATAATGACAGAAGAACAAGCTAATATAATTATTGGTAACTTGCAGGAATTATTACAAAGCAATTATGAATTACTTGAAGAATTTATAAAGAGAGTACAAAACATTGAACATGCACTAAGGTTTTTTGAATGGGTCGGTGCAGTAATATTAGTTTATTTAGTTGTCAAATTCCTCTGGTGGGTTTTTAGCAATTTATTTTTCGGGGGAGTTTAATAAATAAAGGAGGTAAAGAGTAATGATTGATTTGACAGGTATTGACTTAACCGCTGTTCTTGATGAAGTTGTAGGGCTTCTGCCTACGGTGCTTCCGGTCATTATAGGTTTTATTGCTTTCCGCAAGGGACTTTCTTTTGTAAAAAGAGCACTCAAAGGAGCGTAAAACCTGCACTTGCAAACCCCCCCTGCATAATGTGGGGGGGATATTTTTAAAGAAGGAGTGAAATAAGTGAAAAGGATATTATTAATATTAATGATAATAGCAATTATAGGAATAATGGCATTGCCAGCAATGGCATGGGATGGATATCCGGAAACGCCTTTAAGTAATGAATATGATAGCAGTTTTATTTATCAGGTGATTTTATCAAAAGGTAATAATACAATGTTGGTTGTATCTCAAACAAAATTTTACAAAGAAGGAGATATGTTAAGTGAGGACCGAATACGTACAAGTAGCACAATACATGTTCTTAATTATATAAATGAAGATTGGGTATATTCAGGAAGTTTAGTTTCATCTCAAGGAGTTTATTTTGATGAGATTATACAATCAACGCATAATATATATATGGATGAAACGTTAACAAGTGTTTTTTTTTCGGCTACCCGGAAAACTCCTATGCAGAAGGCCCTGACCCAACGCCCACCCCTTTCCCTGATGAGCCCCCTGATACGTGGTATCAGTCCATTCTTGATTGGGTTATTGATAGCCTTGGTGGCATTTTTGAAGGGCTTGCAACTCCTTTTCAAAACATTGCGCAAGGCATAAATAATATTTTTCAGCTTTTTAATCCAG